>JAFTYF010000006.1 GCA_017461395.1 Ruminococcus sp. | reverse complement strand
GATGGCGGTGAGGGTCCACCTGTTCCCATTCCGAACACAGTAGTTAAGCTCACTTGCGTCAACAATACTTGGCGGGCAACTGCCTGGGAAGATAGATAGATGCCGACATTATGCACCTTTAGCTCAGTTGGTAGAGCAACTGACTCTTAATCAGTGGGTCCTGGGTTCGAGTCCCCGATGGTGCACCAATATGGCCCGTTGGTCAAGCGGTTAAGACACCGGCCTCTCACGCCGGTAACACCAGTTCGATTCTGGTACGGGTCACCACACATATACATAAGTCGGTGCTGATAGCAATGAGGTCACACCCGTTCCCATTCCGAACACGGAAGTTAAGCTCATTAACGTTGATGATACTTGGCTGGAGACGGCCTGGGAAAGTAAAAAGGTGCCGGCATTTATATTCCTCCTTAGCTCAGTCGGTAGAGCACTCGGCTGTTAACCGAGTTGTCGCCCGTTCGAGCCGGGCAGGGGGAGCCAATAAGTCCGTTCTTAATTGAACGGACTTTATTTTTATTATAACAAATTTATCATGATAAAGGTGGAAATCATGAAAACAATTCTTATTACTGATGATGATATACATATCGGGAATATGCTTGATGAAATCCTTACAAGAGAGGGTTATGGGGTGCTAAGGGCGTATTCCGGAACAGAAGCGCTCATGATCCTTGAAAATAAACATCCTGATCTTGTACTTCTTGATCTTATGCTGCCAGGAATGAACGGCGAGGAAGTTCTACCGAAAATCAAAGATATTCCGACGATAATTATTTCCGCAAAGGCTGGAATAAGTGACAAGGTTAATCTGCTTTTGGGCGGCGCTGCTGATTACGTCACTAAGCCATTTGACGTGAACGAGCTTCTTGCAAGAATCACTGTTGCTCTGCGCAAAAATGCCGATACAGCTCCGTCCGGAAATATCACATTCAGAGAAATCAGTATAGATCCTGTTTCGCACGGCGTTACCGTTTCAGATCAGCCTGTAAAGTTTACAAAAACAGAATTTGCTATTCTGAAGCTTCTTATGCAGAATCCCACACAGGTCATTGCAAGATCTGTCATTCTGGACAAGATAAGCTATGATACGCCGGACTGCGTTGAAAGCTCCCTCAAAGTACATATAAGTAATATCCGCCGCAAGCTAAGGGAAATCAACGGCACAGATTACATAGAGGCTGTCTGGGGCATAGGATTTAAAATGCGTTCAGAATAATCTTAACCTTATCTTAACTTTTTTCTTTACCGCTTTCTTAACCCTTATATGATATTCTTGTATCATCAGATAAGGAGGTTAACATAATGGAATATGTACTGCAAACAAATGCGCTTTGCAAGCACTACCGCAAGTTTAAAGCGCTCAATTCACTTACAATGAACGTCCCGAAAGGATCAATTTATGGTTTTGTCGGAAAGAACGGCTCTGGTAAAACTACTCTTATCCGTCTTTTAACAGGGTTACAGCCGGCAACGTCAGGAGATTTCACGCTTTATGGAGCAAAAAGCACAAGCCCCGATATCTGCGACGCAAGAAGACGCATGGGTGCTGTAGTTGAAACTCCCTCTATTTACATGGCTATGACTGCTGAGGAAAATCTTCGTGAGCAGTGCCGTGTTGTTGGTACGCCGTCTTTTGATAACGTAAAGGAGATTCTTGAGCTTGTCGGACTTGCTGATACGGGAAAGAAAAAAGCAAGAAACTTCTCACTTGGTATGCGCCAGAGACTTGGCATTGCTATGGTTCTTGTCGGAGATCCCGACTTCCTCGTGCTTGACGAGCCTGTAAACGGTCTTGATCCGCAGGGAATCATCGAGATCCGTGAGCTTATCCTGAAGCTCAACAAGGAGCGCAATATCACGGTGCTGATATCCAGCCATATCCTTGACGAGCTGTCACGTCTTGCCACACATTACGGCTTTATTGACGGCGGTCATATCATCAAGGAAATCAGTGCCGAGGAACTCGAATCAGCCTGCCGCAAGGCGATTCATGTTGAGGTCGAGGATGTATCTGCAATGGCAAGAGCTCTTGATAAAATCAACGTGGATTACTCCATAACAGGAGACAACTCTGCCGACCTTTTCACAAAAATGAGTGCGACAAAGCTTATCAACGCTATTTCAGCGGAAAACTGCGAAGTTTTCACAATGTCGGAGCGTGACGAAAGCCTTGAAAGCTACTTTATGAATCTTGTGGGAGGTACGGAGAAATGATCAGATTATTAAGAGCCAATTATGCGAGAATATTCAGAAGCTGGTATTTTCAGCTTGGTGTTGTTATTTTTATTATAGTAAATGTTGTAATGCCGGTTTCAACTTATCGTGACATGAAGAAGTATCCGGAATATTATATTCAGAATGTTATTGACCTTGATGAAATACCTTTTGAAAGTGAAGAAGAACGTGATGAGTTTATTGAGGATACTATAAAGGATGTTTCACATGAGGGGTATATGTTCGATTCCGGAGGATTATTTTTCTTCATTATACCGATAATTGTCGGACTTTTTATCGGAACTGACTATTCAGACGGAACTATACGAAATAAGCTTGTTGTAGGTCATACCCGTATAAATCTGTATCTGGCGAATCTTATAACATGTATATCCGTTTCCGTGTTGATTTACCTGGCTGGAATTTTTGCTTCGTATATTACTGGTCTGATATGCTTTAAAAACGATGCTCTTTCCGCTTCAGAAACATTTCTGTTTGTTATTGCCGGAATTTTAATAACAGCATCATGGACATCAATTTGCACATTAATTTCAATGCTTCTCCATTCGAAAGCCGGAAGTGTTGTTATCACTCTGCTTCTTGCATGCTTTATGGCAATTTATTCAGTTGAAATCATCTACGTTCTTACTGAGCCGGAGTTTTTAGATGAAAACGTATATATGCTTGAAGAAAGTGAGAGAACATTTGAATTTTCTAAGCCTTTTGAGGAAATGACAGAAGAAGATTTCATGGATCAGGGAATTACTCCCGGTGAAATAGACGATTTGGTTTCATTGGAGGGCGAAAATCCCAATGTACCTCATGGAGTAAAACGTGAGATATTCAAGCTTGTAAGAGATGCATCTCCTGGATGTCAGATACAAAATCTTGCTTACTGGGAGGACGAATATAACGATACGACAATTTTCTGGTCGTCAGTAATTATCCTTCTGACAACCTCTGCCGGAATATTTGTATTCAGAAAGCAGAATCTTAAATAATTAAAAATCGGGGTGAACGCATGGAAGATTTGTGTCTGTGGATCGCAGTAATTACATCAGTTCTCAGTATAGCGCTGATTATTAAGTTAATTGTCATCAGATGTGCAGCAAAGGAAATAAGTTCGGGAATTGAAAAAAAGCTTTCCTCAGACACAAATACGCTTATAGATATCTCATCCGGAGACAAGGAAATGCGGCGGCTTGCGGCGGCTCTGAATGTTCAGCTGAAAAAACTGAGGAAAGAACAGCTTCGCTGTCAGCATGGTGATGTTGAACTCAAAGAAGCCGTGACGAATATCTCGCATGACCTCAGAACGCCTCTGACGGCGATTGTAGGCTATCTGAATATGCTCGAAATGGAGGAGCTTACTCCTCAGGCTCAGCGCTATCTGAGGATAATTGCAGAGCGTACAGCGGCAATGAAACAGCTTACAGAGGAACTTCTGAAATATTCCGTTGCCGTATCGGGAGATGATCTTTCTTATGAACTGGAGGATGTGATAATAAACAACGTTCTGGAGGAAAGTGTTTCGGGATTTTATGCTGTCCTCACAGAAGCCGGAATCTCGCCGGAAATCAGTATATGCGATGAAAAGGTTCACAGGATGCTCAACAAGAATTCACTGTCCAGAGTCTTTTCAAATATAATTTCCAACGCTGTGAAGTACAGCAGCGGAGATCTTATGATAAAGCTCACACAGGACGGTACGCTGACATTTTCAAACAGCGCACCGGAGCTTGATGAGATTACCGTAGGTCGGCTATTTGACCGTTATTATACCGTTGAGACAGGGGATAAGTCAACGGGACTCGGGCTTTCAATTGCAAGGGCGCTGACCGAACAAATGGGCGGAACCATCAGTGCGGCATATATCGGGGAGAGAGTAGTTATAAATATTATGTTCTGATTTTGAATGGGCGGATATTATCCGCCCTTCGTTCTTATAATTTCAATTTTTACTTGATTTTTTTCCGTATAAGTTGTATAATTAAATAAGTATAATTAAGACGGGAGGCGCAATATGGACGAATTTATGAACAACGACGACAAGCACCGTGCAGAGGTTGCAGCACTGCAGAATCAGATCTACAGGCTGACGAAATATATAAATGATACAGAAAAGGAGCATTTGAGGAACAGCATGGCTGATCCTCATGATCCATTTGACAATCCTACAGAATATCATGAGTATCAGGATGATTATACAGAAATACAGCCACTTATTGCCGCTCCGGATTACAAGCCAGATCTTGAACCGGCTGCGGAGGAAAGATCAAATCTCAGAAGCGCTTATGCAGTAGGCGGATGGTGCAGTCTGCTCCGGTTTTTCGTGTCATATTCGCTGATGAATATTCTTGCATTTGTCATAATGCAGATTCTCGAAGCAAGAAATCCGGATGCAGATTCAGCTTCGATCAATGCGTTTATAGAGAATTCCTCGATATGGGCAGGCTTCAATATGCTTGTTTTCGGTCTGACAAATATCGGATTTGCCCTTTTGGGAATGAAGCTTTCAAAGCAGAAGCTGTCCTCGGTATTTGCCCCGAAGAATTATAAATTCCGTAACTTTCTGCAGTACAGCCTGATAGGATTTTCCTTGTGGTTCTGCTCGATTCTGCTCGGACAATATGTGGTGAATATGTTTTCGCTTGCCGGAATACGCATAAACAGCGGCGGAGATTATCCGGCTACGGGAATAGGCTTCATGGTCAGTGCGATTTACACCTGTGTTGTTGCGCCTGTTACCGAGGAACTCTTTTTCAGAGGAATGCTTCTGAAAACATTTTCGAGGGCAAATCAGCGTTTTGCGATATTCTTCACAGCTTTTATGTTCGGATTGGCTCACGGAAATGTAGCGCAGTTCATACTTGGCTTTGTTCTGGGAATTTTCTTTGCACATATAACACTGAAGCATGATTCGATAATTCCGGCAATAGGGATTCACGCACTGCTGAACACAATGAACGTTTTCATGAGTTCGGTTAATTTTACACAGTACGAGGAATTACTCATCATGAAAGCGCAGACGCTGCTTGCTTTTGTGGGAATTATTGCGCTGATTCTGTTCAGGGTAAATGATAAGCTTCCCATGACAACTCCGGCGCAGGTACGCAGAGGAGCCCCTGTTGCGAGGGGATCAATAGGGGTAGTGCTTGCTGTATCTGCAAGTGTACTTTATCTGGTTGTGAATATATATAATCTCAATGGATAAAACAATCGCCATTCTATGATGAATGGCGATTGTTTTATTTGGTTTGCGTAATTTTCTTTTCATCTGGATAACTGCGTTTAATAGCATAGAGTACGGCTGCTGTTGCGATAAGAAGAATAATAGTTGTGAAGATACTTCCCTCGATGCCGAAATCTCCTCCGGTCAGGAAGCCGTGAGAGGATTTCTGACTGACAGCGAAAACGGATTCGCTTTTACCAGAACCGCTGACACTGATGCCATAGATATTTCCCTGCATGAAATTCCACACAGAATGTATTGCACAGGCTCCCCAGAGGTCGTCAAAGAGGATAACATAGAACGAAGCAAAGAGACCGAAAAGGACGAGATTTACCATAGCAAGCGGTGTCAGACCGGGATTAAGTCCGTGAGCAAGACCGAAAGCGGCAGAGTTAACGATAACAGCGATAGTAGTATTTTTACTTCCGAGAGAGGACATGAGATAGCCTCTGAAAATAAATTCCTCGCTCATGCCCTGAACGAAGAAACCGAGCAGATAAAGGGCGATTATACCGAAATTAATACCGCTGCAAAGACTTATGCTGTTAGCTCCTGAAATTACGGTTAGGAGAGTGATGGAGGTCATAAGGACAGCACCGATGCCAAGACCGGTAAGATAGTGCGGAACAAGTCTGCGTTTTCTGACGCCCATGCTTCTGACGTGACGCATTTCGATGCATCGGCAGCAGAAAAGGCTGACGATAGTACCGAACACGGTGCATAGGAGGTTGGGTATCATGATTTTCGGTTCATGCGTATATTTAGAAGCTATGTCCATTGATTCTGCGAGTGTAAGCTGTTTTTTTCCGGAAGTATAGAGCGGATCCGAAGCAAGTTCGTCCATAATTTCCGGCAGAGTCAATACAGAAGGGATGATAGATTCAAGTATGAGAATAACGACGAAAGCCGCAATAAATATCAGTATTTTGACTGGAATGCTGTGATTAACGTAGGAAGCAGAGGCTTCCTGAAACATTTTCGGTTTGAATCTGAGCATAGATTATCTCCTTTTAATGTTATATAATAATTTTACATTAGAAATCAGGATTTGTCAAGAAAAAAATGTTTTTAACAATGCTGCAAAAAGAATAGTTCTATTTGGATAAACCGGCTTGTGGGTATACTATATGTATAAAAATTGTTTGTGCAAACTGTAGAATCTGATTGTGCATTGTGATGAAATTCCCTTTTTTCTCTTCCATTTATCGCCATAATATGTTAGTATTAAATAAAGAGAATTATGCAGATAGTAGAATATTGTCTGCTTTAGATCGTAGAATTTTTAAAGGGCGGAGGTTTTGTTATGAGTAAAATGTTTAATAGGATAATTTCGCTGATCACTGCTTTTTTTATGTCTTTTGTATGCTTCTCGGTATTTCCTGCCCGTAATACTGCAAATTCAGTCGGCGGAGCTGAAATGGATACTCTGACGGCGGCAGAAACAATGGCGGCACGCTTCAATGAAGAAAGAGAAAAATGCGGATATCAGCCGCTTAAGATCGTGCCTTATCTCAGTGTGCTGTCAGAGATACGAGCTAATGAAATTACAGAATTGTATGATCACATCCGCTATGACGGAACCGAAGTGAATGCGCTTATAGATACTAATATTGTGAATTACAGCTGGTGCGGAGAGGTTCTGGGCAGAGGAACATACAATATCGAATCTATGCTGAATGCATGGAGAAATTCTCCCCAAAATCACTGGGATTATATTATGCATGAAAAGGCTACTCATGTAGGCGTTTCTGTTGTATACGATCCTGAAACTGAGAGAAAGTGGCATTGGGCTGCAATTATTGTTGAAATGCCTGAAGGACAGACTCTTCCGGATCAGAAATGGCCTTTGGAGGACGCTGTAGTTCCGAAGTATTGCGGCGACGTAAATGGTGACGGACAGATTGACTCATTTGATCTTGTTCTGCTGAATAAGTATATCAACGATGATGTTTTCTTCAATACTGCTCAGCAGGAGGCTGCGGATGTTCTTGATGATGACGTTATTACTACAGCTGATGCAGCAGCGCTCAGAAAGTATATCCTCGGCGAGTATCACAAGCTGCCAGTAACGATTGATATGCTCCTCAAGTAGTGTGATGCGGTATTGTTTTAAGATATTTAATGTCTGCACTGACATTCTTCTATTGATAAAAAATCCTGTATGCTTTTGGCATACAGGATTTTTATTATTTATGGATTACTTATTGAGATTATTCTCGATCTTGTCAAGAACGCTGTAAAGCTCAGCAGGAATTCTGCCGCCCTTAGCAGCGATATCCTCGTCATAGTATCTGCGCATTTCAGCGATTTCCTGTGTCCAGAGGTTCTTGTCAACTGCAAGGAGCTTCTCCATGATTTCAGGAGTAACTTCATCCTCGATACCCTCAACATTGATGTCGCCCATCTTGGGGAGGTAACCGATAGCAGTCTCGTCAGCTTCAACTTCGTTCTCGCATCTCTTGATGATCCAGTCGAGAACTCTCATGTTGTCGCCGAAGCCAGGCCACATGAAGTTGCCGTTTTCGTCCTTCTTGAACCAGTTAACGTTGAAGATCTTAGGAGCCTTGTCGCCGAGCTTAGCGCCCATATCAAGCCAGTGCTGCCAGTAATCACCAACATTGTAGCCGATGAAAGGCTTCATAGCCATAGGATCGTGACGAAGAACACCTACAGCACCTGTAGCAGCAGCAGTTGTCTCAGAAGAAACAGCTGAACCGATGTATGTACCGTGTGTCCAGTCGAATGACTGATATACGAGAGGAGTTGTGGAAGCTCTTCTGCCGCCGAATACGATAGCAGAGATCGGAACGCCTGCAGCGCTGTCGAATTCAGGTGAGATGCAGGGGCAGTTTATTGCAGGAGCAGTGAAACGTGAGTTGGGGTGAGCAAGCTTTTTACCCTCAGCAGTCCACTCCTTGCCGTTTGTCTTGATACCTGTCCACTCAGTTGCGTCCTCAGGAGGATTCTTGTCGAGACCTTCCCACCAAACTGTATTGTCAGCGTTGTTGAGAGCAACGTTTGTGAAGATAGCGTTCTTCATTGTTGAAGCAAGAGCGTTGTAGTTTGACTTTTCATTTGTTCCGGGAGCAACGCCGAAGAAGCCGTTTTCGGGGTTGAGAGCGTAGAGTCTGCCATCCTCGCCGGGCTTGAGCCAAGCGATATCGTCACCTACAGTGAATACCTTGTAGCCATTCTTGAGGTATCCCTCCGGAGGAATAAGCATAGCGAGGTTAGTTTTACCGCAGGCAGAAGGGAAAGCAGCACAAACGTACTTAGTTTCGCCGTCGGGCTTCTGAACGCCGAGGATGAGCATATGCTCAGCCATCCAGCCTTCGTTTTTACCCTGGAATGAAGCGATACGGAGAGCGAAGCACTTCTTGGAGAGGATAACGTTTCCGCCGTAAGCAGAGTTGATAGACCAGATAGTGTTGTCCTCAGGGAACTGAACGATGTATCTGTTTTCAGGATCAACGTCAGCCTTTGAGTGGAGACATCTTACGAAATCGTTGGAATCTCCGAGTCTGTCGAAAGCAGCCTTGCCCATTCTTGTCATGATGTTCATGTTAAGAACAACGTAAATAGAGTCTGTGATCTCAACACCGATCTTGGAGATGGGTGAAGCAACAGGACCCATTGAGTAAGGGATGATATACATTGTCTGGCCCTTCATTACGCCGTCGTACATAGGAGTAAGCTTAGCGTACATTTCCTTGGGATCCATCCAGTTATTTGTAGGACCTGCGTCCTCTTTGTTTCTTGTACAGATAAAAGTTCTGTCCTCAACACGAGCAACATCGTTTTCAGCAGTTCTGTGGTAGAGACAGCCGGGAAGTTTTTCCTGATTGAGGTAATACATTTTGTTGGGGTCTCCGTCGGGGAGCGAAGTAACCTCTGCAGTAAGAGCGTCGAGCTGCTCCTGAGAGCCGTCGATCCATACTACCTTATCAGGCTTGCAGAGAGCGATCATTTCATCGACCCATTTTAATACATTGGGGTTTGTTGTCAGTGACATGGCATTATACCTCCTGTTAAAGCTAAATTGACGCAGTAATGCATCTGAGCGTCTTAATTGATCTCAATTTAAAAAAATCAATTGTACCTCGTTTACTATTATATCTTAAATCTGTCAATCTGTCAATAGTAATTGTAATTTATTTCTTGCGTCACGGCACGAGGGCTCACAATAAAATGGGGATGATTAGTAGGAATTGCACAATAGACAGCAAGATTAATTGTATGAAACAGAGAAACTGATGTATCAACCAATAATTCACAAATATTTCATTGAAAAATGTGCATAATGTGGTATAATATGTATTGTTGTAATTCATATTTATATGTAAAAATATGAGGAGCAGGATTGTGCTCCGAGACTGAGGGGGTAACGTGGTGAAGAAAAAAATCATAACAATAGAACGACAGTACGGAAGCGGCGGAAGTGTTATCGGAAAGCTTGCCGCAGATAAACTGGGAATAAAATGCTACAACAGACAGATACTCGAAATGACAGCGGAAAAATGCGGTATTTCACCGGATTATCTGGAATCCGCAGAAGAAAATGTCCCCACAAGCTTTTTGTATTCACTGCTTCTTTCAGCGAATCCGGCACGTTCAATGGAGGACAGTCTTCCGCTTTCGGACAAGGTATTCCTCATGGAGAGCCGGATAATAACCGAAATTGCCGAAAAAGAGGAGAGCTTTGTTCTTGTAGGCCGCTGCGGAAGCTATGTCCTTGAGGATAAGGGCTGTTTCAGCGTGTATATTTATGCCGACCCCGAAGAAAGGGTGAAAAGAGCGGTTGCTGATTACGGAGTTGCTCCTAATAAGGCGGAATCCGTTATGAAAAAAGCTGATAAGCGCCGTGAAACGTTCTATAACGTAAATACCGGCAGACTGTGGCAGGATAAAGACAGCTATTGTCTATGCCTTAACAGTGCTGTTCTGGGCGATGACCTCTGCGCTGAGCTTATTGTAAAGGCATATGAGGAGTATAATGCCCGATTTGATGATTAAACAGATTTTTTATAATTTTATCTCTCTATGCAAAAGGTCTCTGCTTTAACGCAGGGGCTTTTTGTTTTGCGCAGCCTGAATATTTCCGCGGGAATCAGAAATACTATTCAACAGAATTATAAACGAAAGGACTGCTGCTGATGAGTATAATTTTTATCCGGTCGCTTATACTTTATTTTCTTGTAATTTTTGCCGTAAGATTTATGGGAAAGCGTCAGCTTGGTGAGCTTCAGCCGTCTGAGCTGGTAATAACCATTCTCGTATCAAATATTGCCACGCTTCCTATTGAAAATGCGGATATTCCCGTGATAATGGGAGCAACGCCGATACTTTCGCTTGTCTGCTTTGAGGTGATAATGTCGTGGCTGAGCCTGAAATTCCCGAAGCTGAGAAAGCTTGTTTCCGGCAGTCCGAAGATAATCATACGGGAGGGCAAGGTTGATCCGAAGGTAATGAAGGATCTCCGTTTTTCAGTCGATGATCTGCTGACTTCTCTGCGTGGGAAGGATGTTTTCGACATAAGTGAGGTACAGTATGCCGTTGTGGAAACTACCGGAAATATGTCGGTGATGAAAAAACAGCCGGATGATACTCCGACGAGAAAGGATCTCGGAATGTCGCCGCATCCTGAGGATCCGCCCCAGCTTGTTGTTTCTGACGGAAGAATACTCGAAACTTCACTAAAAACGCTTGGATTTGATGCTCAGTGGGTGAAAAATACGCTCAGCGAAGGAAATATAAAGCTGTCGGAGGTCATGATAATGACGGCTGACAGAACGGGAAAGTGCTATATTGCCGCAAAGAACGGTACAAAGCCGTATATCAGGGAGGAGAACAGCAGTGACAAGAGTTAAAATGGGGTTTGTGATTCTTGCGGTAATGGTGGGAATGAGCGTGTTTTCTGGAATCTTTATTAACAGGAAATGCAGTGATTTCATAAGTCGTACAGAGAAAATATGGGAGCTTTACGATTCCGGCAACCATGATTCAGCCTGCAAAAAAGCACGGGATTTTGAAAAAGCGTGGGAGGATTTCCGGAAGTTTTCCTCAGTGATGATAAATAACGAAAAACTCACGGAAATCGACCGTATATCGGCAAGAGTGATATATCTAGCGGAAGGAGACAGCGAGGAGCTTCACTCAGAGCTTATGGAGCTTCGTCACATGATAGAAGCTCTGAAAAAGGGCGAAACTCCGCTTCCGGAAAGTATTTTTTAGAATATCCGGCGGTATAAGACATATTCTCCTGACAAATAGCAAAAAAACGTTTACAAATACGGAAAAAGATGTTATAATTAAGAGAAGAAATCCTACAGTCAGGAGGAATATCATGTTTGCGAATATTTCCAGTCTGGGACTTTTCGGACTTAATGCCTTTCCGGTTGATGTAGAAGTCGATATAAGCCGTGGAGCTCCTCAGTTTGATATAGTCGGACTTCCCGACGCCGTTGTCCGTGAAAGCCGTGAAAGGATCAGGGCGGCTCTGAGAGCGTCAAATATTAATTTTCCGGTAGCGTCTGTTATGGTAAACCTTGCTCCGGCAAATACGAAAAAAAGCGGCTCAGTCCACGATATAGCGATATTTATGGCTGTTATTCAGGCAATGCACCTGATAAATGTTTCTACCGAAAACTGTGCGTTCATCGGTGAGCTTTCCCTCAACGGCAACGTAAGAGAGATAAACGGAGTTCTTCCGATGGTAATGCTTGCCAGAGAAAAAGGCTTGAAATCGGTATTCGTTCCGTATGAGAATGCCGCAGAAGCCGCTGTTATCGAGGGAATTGACATCTACGGCGTAAAGAATACAGAACAGCTTATCCGCCATTTCAGGGGCGATGATTTTATAACTCCGGCTGAGCATTTTGTTCCGGCGGAGACAAGCTACGAGGAAATACTTGATTTTGCTGATGTAAAAGGTCAGCAGACAGCCAAAAAAGCTCTCGAAATAGCGGCGGCTGGAGGTCACAACGCACTGCTTATAGGATCTCCCGGAAGCGGCAAAAGTATGCTTGCCAAAAGAATGCCGTCGATTCTTCCGCCGCTGACGTTTGAGGAAGCGCTTGAAACTACAAAGATCCACTCTATTTCCGGAATGCTCTCGCCGGAGGATCCTCTCATAACGAAAAGACCATTTCGTGCGCCTCATCACACTGTTTCTTCTGCCGGACTTGCAGGCGGCGGAAGTATTCCACAGCCGGGCGAGGTATCGCTTGCTCACAACGGATTGCTTTTTCTGGACGAGCTTCCGGAATTTGACCGCCGATCTCTGGAAATTCTGCGTCAGCCGCTTGAGGAGCGAAAGGTTACTATAGCCCGTGCGTCCGGAACTGTTACATATCCGTGTACGTTCATGCTTATCGGTGCGATGAATCCTTGTCCGTGCGGATATTTCGGTCATCCGAGAAGAAAATGTATCTGTTCGCCGATGAAATCGTCAGCGTATCTCTCGAAGATATCGGGACCGCTTCTTGATCGCTTTGATATGCATATCGAGGTTGCGCCCGTTGAATATGAGGATCTTACTTCCAAGCAGAAAACGGAATCATCCTCCGAGATAAGAAAGCGTGTTATTGCGGCAAGGGAAATACAGAATCAGCGCTTCAAGGGAACTGCTATCACCTGCAATGCCCTTATAACCGCAGACAAGCTTCAGGAATTCTGTCCGCTTGATGACGGAGCAGAGACAATGCTCAAAGCAGTTTTCGATAAGCTTGATCTCAGCGGACGAGCATATGACAGGATACTCAAAGTCGCAAGAACAATGGCGGACATGGACGGCTCTGAGGTTCTGAAAAGACAGCACATAGCCGCTGCGGCGCAGTACAGAAGTCTTGACCGCAAATACTGGTCACAGCCGTCTTAATTACATATAAAGACAGAAAGAAAAGGAGAAATAATGAAATCGGCATTCAAACTACAAAAGAACAAGCATCTCATCGACGCCGGACTTGTTTTCGCTGTAACGCTTTGCGCAGCTATCGGTGTTCTGCTTATTTATTCAATTGCAGAAAATGGTATCAGTGCCGGCGAAGGAGTAAGCGGAAACGACTGGAAAACACAGCTGTTTTCGATGATAGCCGGCTTCGGCATTGCAATAATAATTTCGCTTATCGACTACAGAAAGCTTGTAAAGCTATGGTTTATTTTCGCACCGGCAGCACTCTTTCTTGTGGCACTGACATTCACTTCTCTGGGATATCAGCGTTCCGGAGCGGACGATCAGGCATGGCTTCAGATAGGTCCGGTGAACTTTCAGCCGTCTGAGATACTGAAAATCGCATTTATCCTCACTTTCGGATATCATCTTGCAAAGGACGAGGAAAATATGAACAAGCCTTTGCATATGCTTTTGCTGCTGATTCACGGCGGATTTCCGATTGCAATAGTCGGAATGCAGGGCGACTATGGTACGGCAATAGTTTTTGCGGCTATATTCGTATGTATGATATGCTCTGCAGGAATATCATGGAAATACCTTGCGGCGGCTCCGTTTCTTATCGGCGGAGCTATAGCGGCGATGTGGTTTTTCGTACTCGATGATTTCCACAAAAAGCGTATACTTATCCTCTTTAATCCGGGAAGTGATTCGGATATAGAATATCAGCAGGATCTCGGACTTGCCGCACTGAAATCCGGAAAGGTTTTTGGAAAGGGACTTTTTGAGGGTGCAGATGAATATGTATATGTTCCGGAGATACACAACGACTTCATTTTCACCTATGTGGGACAGGTTTTCGGTTTTCTCGGCGCAATGGGAATTCTCATAATCCTTGCGTATATATGCCTTAAGATTTTTGCCGACAGCCGTGTGACGTGCGACCGTCTGGGAATGTTCATCTGTATGGGTGCATTCGGACTCATGCTTTCCCACTGCATACTCAACATCGGAATGGTGCTGAAAATGGCTCCGGTTATCGGAATTCCCCTGCCGTTCCTGAGTGCAGGAGGAACCGCAATGGTGAGTATGTATGTTATCATCGGGCTTGTGCTGAGTACCTACAGTCACCGTGCCGTACTTTATAATGTGTTCTACGACGCAAACGAAAAAATATGAAATAACGGCTATTATTGCAGTTTTTCCGGAAATCACCATTATAATATTAATATAGTATAAAGCATTCCGCACATAATAAAAAAGTGGGGAATGCTTTTTTTGTTGTAAATGCTTAAATTGAATTTTTCATTATTGACATTAGTGTATCACTGTGATAAAATGTTAAATGAGTATTTTGTCAATGATAGGGGATATGATATGAATAAAGACAAAAAAGAAAAAAAGAAAATCAGCAGTAATCTCGGAACAAAAGAAAAAAATGAAAAAAAAGGCGCTAAAACCGGAGTGGCAGCCCGCTTCAACAAGAAAAATGAGCTGACGATACTTCTCATCAGCCTTGCATTCAGCTTCACGCTGTTTTTCTTTTCGCCTCTTGACGTTTTCATCGGAAATCAGAGAGATTTCATCGTAGGCTTCGGACGTGTATTTCCTCCGATGCTCATAGTTTCCCTGATATCCACGGCGTCGCTTTTTGTGTTGCAGAATATTATGCTGCTTATACATGAATTTGCGTACATATTAGTATCAAGAGTTATTTTCGGATTCCTGTTTGCAGGCTATATACAGATGCTTTTCCTCAACGGAAAGATGACATCCTTTACCGGAGATGCCTACCGCTACAACGATCATAAGGTTACGGTAATACTGAATGCTGCGCTGTTCATAGCGCTTGCGGCACTTCCGCTTGTTCTGACAATTATTGCAAAGAGACTTCCGGCAAACAAGGTGCTGAATTTCTCCGGCGGAAAGCTCATACCGTACATGAGCGCACTTTTCTTCCTGATGCAGCTTGCCGGTACGGGAACTTCAATGCTTACGGCGGATTTCGATAAATACAAGAAGAATTACACATCCTACCTTTCCTATGAACCGTCAATGTCGCTTTCAAAGGAAGAAAACATCATCGTCTTTCTCGTTGACAGAATGGACGGCGACTGGATGGATCAGGCGGTTGCACGTTATCCTGAACTTAATGATAAGCTTGAAGGCTTTACATACTACCGCAACAATATCTCGCATAATACACAGACATTCCCGTCTGTTCCGCAGATGCTTACAAATTCCATGTACAAGGGAACTGAATGGGCAGATTACGTCAGCAAGGCATGGGACGGCGATACTGTTCCGAAGAATCTCAAGGAGAACGGCTATAATGTAAACCTTCTCATTGATAACCTCACGACCTACAGCAGCGTTGCACAGCTTAAGGGACAGTGTGACAATATCAGACAGTGCGGGGACGATAATATTGAGTACAACTACACCGGCAAGAACGGAATCATTCAGTCTTTGACAAAAATTTCACTTGCAAAGCTTTCGCCCTATGCACTCAAAAGCGTGTATACCGTAGGAATGGGCGCAAATCTTTCCTCCGACTTCATAAAGTACAAGGTGGTCATGGAAGATCGTATGCCAATGGCAACTGATGTTGAATCAGATCTGAGATACAATGACTATATCAGAAGTCATCCGCTCAATGCAGACAGCGAGAAAAAGGTGTTCAATTATACTCATCTCAACGGTGCACATAACCGTTCTGCAAGACTTGTCGGACTTTTCGACAAGACAGGAACTGAGCCTATCGAAAGAGTCGAAACTCTCCGAGGAGACCTTGAAATTGTTTTCTACTACATGGAGGAAATGAAAAAGCTGGGCGTTTATGACAACTCAACTATTATAATTCTCGGCGACCACGGCAGACCGCCCGATGAGATCGAAGCGGCAAACAAGAAGTATCTTGAAAGTCCTATCATGACTTCACTTCTTGTAAAGCCGAAGAATGCGGAAAGAGTTCCGCTTCAGACAGACAGCAAGTCAGAGCTTACAAATGACTTCTTTCCGGCAAGTATTCTCGAGTATGCCGGTATAGATCACGAAAAATTCGGATATTCATATAACGATGTTATCACCCAGGAGCTTCACCCTACAAGATATCTTCAGACATACGACTTTATGGGTTACGGTCTTTTAGAGCCAAAGACGCTTTACAAGATCACAGGGGATGCAAGAGATTTCGACAACTGGGAAGTAGAAAAAATTAATTAAATTTATGTGTAATTAAAGAAAGGATGGTTTATCATGTTTAATCAGGCAGCAATGTACATTGATCCGGCAACCACAAGTCTTATCATCCAGATCGCAGCAGGCGTTCTCATCACAGTGGGAACATTTCTGGGAATCTTCTGGAGCAAGATCAGAAGAATGTTCAAAAAGAACAAGACAGAAGAAGCACCGGCTATCGACGCATCTGAGATAAATGCTCTGCACGACGGCGAAAAGGACATCATCACAGCTGATGATCTTCTTGCAGATGACGAAGATTAACTTCCGGAGAGATTAAAATGGCTGTATTAGGTACGATTCTCGGCTGGGTAATGAGTCTGATCTATGATCTGATCCATAACTACGGTCTGAGCATTATAGTATTCACGCTTTTCACAAAGATACTGCTTTTCCCCATAAGCCTTCTCACACAGAAGAACTCCATCAACATGGTAAGGCTTATGCCTGAGGAAAACGCACTTAAGATCAAGTACATCGACGATAAGGATAAGCTTGCGGATGAACGTCTTGCCTTGTACAAAAGGCATAAATATCACCCGATACTTGGTTCTGTACCGCTTCTTATCCAGATACCGCTTGTACTCGGACTTGTATACGTGATTTACCGTCCGCTTTCATATGTACTGCAGATAGACGGCAGCATCATCGACAGCATGAGAGAATGGTTTGTCAGCGCTGCCGGAAGCTTCAACAATGAGGACAGCAATTATCAGGTAGAGATAATCAACAAGATAAAGGCTGGTATCCTTCCTGAGGGAAAGAATCTCGGCGGAGTATTCTCCGAAATAAAGTCGCTTGATATGCACTTCCTCGGAATCGACCTCAGCAAGACTCCCACATTCAAGAAGGATTATATACTCCTCGTGATACCGGTGCTTTCCGGACTCAGCGCATGGCTTCTCTGCTTTGTACAGAATAAAATCAACATTCTCCAGATGGCTCAGGGAAATGCCAACAAGATCATCACCACAGTATTCATGGTTGCATTTTCAACGTATTTTGCATTCCTTGTACCGGCAGGCGTAGGTCTTTACTGGATATTCGGAAATATCTTTGCTATTCCGTCCATGTATCTCACAAATATCTGTATGCCGCCGAAAAAATATATCGACTATGAATATCTCAACAAGATGAAGGAGCAGAGAATCGAAAAGGAACGTCTACATAAGCTTCACGGCGCAAGAGAAAAAGAAGACTATAAAAAATTCTTTGCAAACGAAAAGGTTGAGCTTGTATTCTATTCCGAGCAGAGCGGATTCTTCAAGTACTATGCCGGAATGATCGACTATATCTGCGAACATTCTGATATCACTATTCACTATGTAACGAGCGATCCTGATGACGCTGTTTTCAATGATCCGAGAGAACAGATAGTTCCTTATTATATCGCTTCTGATAAGTATCTCATACCGCTGTTCATGCGTCTTGACTGCCGTATGTGCGTTATGACTACTCCAGATCTTGAGAAATATCACCTCAAGCGTTCAAGAGTAAATAAGAAAATTGAGTACGTCTATGCATTCCACGGCATGGGAAGTACGGCTCTTACCCTCAGAAAGGGCGCTCTTGACTGGTACGATACGGTATTTGCTGTTGGTATCGACTGCGTAAACGAGCTTAGAGATGCAGAGGAACTCTACAAGACACCGAAAAAGCGTCTTGTTGAAACGGGATATCCTCTCATTGATGAGATGATCGAGAAATATGAGAGTACCGATCACGCTGAAAATAAGGTTCCGAGAATCCTCATTGCTCCGTCATGGCAGCCGGATAATATTATTGATTCCTGCATTGACGGCATACTTGATCAGCTTGCAGAAACGGATTATGAAATTATCGTCCGTCCTCATCCGCAGCAGGTACGCCACGAGCCTGAGAAATTCGAGCTTATGAAGGAAAAATACGGCAAGTTCGCCAATATCGAGATACAGACTGACTTCTCGTCAAATAATCCTGTTATGGAGTCTGATATCCTCATCACTGACTGGTCAGATATTTCATGGGAATTTGCCTTTGTAACAAAGCGTCCTGTTCTGTTCATCAATACACCTATGAAGGTTATGAATCAGGAATGGGAAAAGATAAAGACAAAGCCTATAAATATTACTCTGCGTGATGTTATCGGCGTATCGCTGGAGCCTGACGCTCTTGGTGATATCGGCGGAACTATCAGCACTATGCTCGCTGAAAAGGAGCAGTACCGCGAGACTATCACAAAAACTTTCCATGAGCACGTTTTCAATGTCGGCAAGAGCCGTCAGCTGTGCGGAAAGTATATTGTAAAAAGTCTGAAGTGACGAAATTAACGGCACCCGAATACGGGTGCCGTTTGTTGTATTATAATATGTATATTACTTCTTGGATTTCTTATCCTTTTTTGATTTCTTTCCGTCGCCGTCGGAATTCTTCACGGGAACTGTGATAAGCTTCGCTTTAATAAGAGCAAATCCGACTGCGCCTGCCACGAGAGTTGCCGCAGCCATTTCAAGAACGGCATTGAGTGATATCGAGGTGAGAACGTAGATTATAGCAGATTTTGCCTTGCCGTCCTCGTCAGTCATGTATTTCTCAACAAAATTGTCATTGTTGCCGAAAAGCAGAACGAGTGCGCTCATGAAGAAGATCGTGTTCAGCAGAGCAGTGAAAAATCCTGTGATAAAGCATGAAATCTTTGCATCTGTGATCTTTGAAACGATCTTGAAAATACAGCCGACTAAGAATCCGTCCAGAACTCTGGGGACGATACGCTGGATGATCGTAGCAATCGGGCTGATATCCCATGTGAATATTCCCATAGTGCTTGGAATACCTATTCCCACACACTGCAGGGTGCTGAAAAGTCCGAAAACGGCTCCCATGGCGGCTCCGCCTATAGGTCCGAGGGCAATTGCAGCGATTGCAACAGGAATTACGTTAAGGGTGATTACGAGCGGTCCGATGGGGATAGAGCCTATCGGCGTGCATGAGAATACAACAATGATCGCCGTCAGCAGAGCCATCAGTACCATTGATTTGGTAGAGATTTTTGCTTTTTCTTTCATAAAATTTCCTCCTTGTTACTATTCCTCTGTGAGGATATAATACAACATTATTATAATAGCACATTTCCAGCCAGATGTAAAGAGTTTTTTGCGAAAAAATGGCTATTTTCTGAACTAAATAAACAGATAGTAATATTTATGTATCGGTTTACGACTGGTATTATTCTAGATGTATAAATGTAACAAAAATCCGGCGGATTTTTCTCTACTTAATTTATTGTAAAAAGCTTGAAATAATGGGGCGGCTATGATATAATATTTGTATAAATCCTTGCGTTTACTGCTGCGTACAAGTAGTGGGAAATTTACAGGGATAATGTATATTATAAGAAAGGATGGGGTTTACTCATGAAAAAAACATTGGGGAAACGTTTGCTGAGCGGTATTACCTCGGCGGTGCTGACGCTGTCTTATATGATTCCGTCAGGGCTGCAGCTTGGCGGCGGATTAGCTAATGCGGCGACTTCATTGGGCGACGGAAGCGATTACAGCGATGTGACTTTGCTTGTTGGTACATCACCAACTAATCCGGACGGCGAAAAATATCCGGCTTTTTCAAGCGTTGAAGAAGCGATAAGCCAGTATGATCGTGATTATGCGTTAGGTATTGCTTCGCAGTTCTGTTTGTTCCTTGAAGGTGATTTTACTCCGACTAACAGCGACGCTGAGGGGCGTGTTGCTGTAGGTGGTAAATTGGATTTCTCTGTGGCCAATGGAGACTGGAGATATGCCATAGGACGTGGAGATTATCAGAATGTAACAACTTTGCCAGATGCTCTTGATAATGGTAATTCTGGTTATGCTTACCTTATTTGGGATGGTCAGCCTGATGATGTTATGTACGGTATTAATATTACCGAAATATGTCATGTTGATCCTGATGGCGACGGACATAATTATATTCCTGTTACTGATAATGATTGGAAAATGGCTGTTCAGAATCAGTCGGGAGTTGATTACATTCAGAGTGATGAGGGCTCGGCAATTGGAAGCAATCCGGTAGACAAAAAATATTCTACACACTTAAACCGTGTATATCAGGCTGAACTCTTTGATTTTACAGAGCAGTTTAAGAAAATCAAGAGTCGCTCATTAAATCTTGGCGATTTAGCAAAAAGTAAGGGTACAGATGTTTCGTGGAATGAAAACACACTTACTTGTACATATACCGGTACGGATCCTGTAGTTTATTTCAATGTTGATACTTGGAATTCAAATGGTAATGAAATCATTTTTGATGTTCCAGACGGTACTTATGTTGTCGTGAACTGTGATGCTGATAACATTACAATAGGCGCTAATAATGGTGATAATTCAATTAAGACAACTTATGCAAACAACAGAATCGATAAATTAGGTTGGGATCATAAGAATAATAATCCTAATTCAGATAAGATTCTTTATAACTTCCCGAATGCAACAGAAGTAAACTATAGCGCGTGCTTTAATGGAACAATTTTAGCTCCGTCAGCAGATTTTAAGAGTACAACTGCTGGCAATGGCGGAAATCCGCATCTTTCGGGTGCACTTATTGCATCAACAGCGGATGGTCCTGCTGAGTATGGATACAGACCGTTTTCAGCCCCTATATCACTTCTCGGTCTTGATTCAAAATACACAATTGATATTTCAAAGATTGATTCAGAGAGTGAAAAGCCACTCGACGGCGCAACATTCGGTCTTTTCCCTGTGGAAAACGGCACTGTAGCTGAAACACCTTCCACAACCTTCACAATCGAAGAAGGCGGAAAGATCAATCAGCCTATCGAGCCCGGCAGATATGCTCTTAAGGAAATCAAGGCTCCTAAGGGTTATAAGCTTAATGATACGGTTTACTACATTGAAGTAAAGCTTCCTCCTGAGAAAGAAGAAACTGAAATACAGCTTGATAACCTTACAAGTACAAAACCTGTTATTTTCACACTCGGCGATAATCTCACTCAGGAACAGCTTGATGCAGAACCTGACAGATTTATTCCGGCTGAAAAGGAAAAAACTACTTATACATACAGATTTGAATACAACAACGATCTTGGTCAGATGGCATGGAATGCAGAAAAGCCTCCTACGGGAGTAAAGGTTGAATCAGTAACTCTGCACTATCCTGTATCATTACCAACAGCTGATGTTTATACAATCGGCGAAAATCTCACTCAGGAACAGCTTGATACAGAATCAGATGCTTATGTACCTGCTGAATCAAGCACAACACATACTATTACAATTCCTTTTAACACCAGATTTGCAGAAATCTCAACTGGTAAAACAGAAAATGTTCCGGCAGATTTCGATATTGAATCAATTACATTGACTTATTCTGACGGTAAGGCTGATAAGACGGTGGCAATTGGAGATGTATCTTTTAATAAGGATTATTTCTCAATTCTGAAAAATGATGGTACAATTATTACTGATCAGGATAGAGAAAATGTAAAAGATATAATCATTACAATGACAGGAACTCTTCCGAGTAATCCTATCACACTTACTGTTAAAAAAATCGATGACAGCTGGAGCTGGCAGGACTTTACAACTGTTTCTGTAGTTTCCGGTTCAACTGAAATAACATCTGCAGAGCGTGATGTTACAAAGTATTACAAGCTTTATGATGAAACAACATCTGAAGGTAACGGAAAGGTTGCTTATGATGTAACAGTAGGAGGTGTAACATACACTGTTGAAGCTGTACCGCCTGCTGAAGATACGTCAAGACCGTCTGTTCCAATCGATGACGTTGCATGGAGCAGCGGAAATTACTGGCATCCGTTTAACCTCGGTGATTTTACAGACGAGGATAAAAAGGGTGTAGCAGAAATCGAGCTTGTTCTTTCTGGTGACGTTGAAGCACAGGAAGCAAATATGCTTCTGACAGTTCAGAAGCCTGATGGTAGCGGCTATAAGAATGTACTGGAAAAACTTCAGATTCCTGTAGCAGAAAGTGAAAAAACAGTAATTCCTCCTTCAAAGTTCTATAAAACTTTTGTTTTTCCAGGTTCACAGAATAATGCGCCTATGAATCCTTATAATCCTCCTGTAGAAGAAGATAAAACCTATAACACTTTCACAACTGTAAGCGGTGTTGATGGTTGGGTTGAGGCAATAATGACCGTAAGCCCGAATAAGCAGGAATTTACTTATTATGATAATGTAGAAATCAAAGTATTCGGTGATGCAAGCTTTGCAGGAGAACCGGTATCTAAGGCGACATATTCAGAGGTTAATCCCGCACATACAACATACGAAATTGACGGTAATGAACTGTCATTTGAAGTAGGTTCATTTCCTTGGGGCGGGGGAACTAATTACTATATCAGCAAGATAAACGGCGAAAACAGTGCCTCATACAATACAGCTGATTTCAAAGTTCACCGTCTTGGTGGTAGAGGACCAGAGGCAAATAAATATGTAATTTCCTACAAGGGTAGTCCTCTTAGTCCCAAGATCAACCTCACACAGGATCCCGCAATAAAATTTGAGTTCGCAAATGAACCCAAATACAAAACCGTAGTAATCAGTAAGATAGGCGAAGACGGAAAGCTTCTTGACGGAGCAACACTTGAGCTCAGTTCTTCTGATGTGCCCGGATTTGAAACAGTTGAGTGGATAACTGGTGGAGAGACAAATCCCAAGACATTTGAGCTGAAGGTCGGAACATATACTCTGACCGAAACAAACGCCCCTGATGGCTATGAATTAGCTGATCCGTACACCTTTGAAGTAGTAGATCCGGATTATCTGACAGGCAATGAACTTCCGAAGTATGGAAAGCCCTATACAATCGAGAATATCCTTAGTGATTATTGTATGTTCATTAAGGGTGATGTAAATAATACTACAAATGAGGAAGGTGTTATCAGAGAAGATGCTCCTCCGAACCATATAGTTGGTGCGATTGCTGTTGGCGGTAGGTTGCGTAGCGGTA
Source organism: Ruminococcus sp. (assembly GCA_017461395.1). GTDB lineage: Bacteria > Bacillota > Clostridia > Oscillospirales > Ruminococcaceae > Ruminococcus. The sequence continues at coordinate 836 of JAFTYF010000006.1, read as the reverse complement.
ACTTTGGTGGTGAATCCGTTGAAAATTCATATGTAGAAAAACTTATTATTGAAGGAAACTATAACAACAAAGAATATCTGCTTTATTATGGTTCACTTGTTGAAGGAAGCAGTGTTCCCGGCGGTGAAGAAGCAGCAAAATTTGTACAGAATCCAGGATATATCGATTTTGATACTGCTTTTGCACTTCTCAATGCAGACTCTGCAAAGTTAGCTGCAGAAGGAACAGATATTACTACAGTCGGCGAACTTGATAAGGTTGAAGAATTTGAAGGAACAGTTCTGAATATCAACGTTTCTGACTATCCTTCTAAGAATATTGTAATTCCATACAGTGTTCTTAAAGAAATAGCAAATGAACAGACAGCTAAAAAGAATGTTGATGTTATAGTCAATATTGTCGATGATTCTAATAATCCTAAGGAGTTCTCACAGGCTGGTTACACAATATCTGTTACAGGTATGGGAAATGAAAATGCAAGTTTTTATTTCAGTAATGTAAGTACAGATGATTCGTTCGAAAATGCTCTTAATATTGCTATTAAATATAACATTATCCCAATGCTAGATGCATTCGCGAGCGTAAATAATGGTGACCTTAATGATAAGGGTATGAACCTTATCTGGAACTTCCCTGACGCAACCGGAAAGATGAGAATCGGTTCTGGAATTGGACATATGGTTGCTCCTAATGCAGATATCATCAAATTCCAGGGTGCTAACAGTATGGGGTGTGTCATTGCTGATTCACTGTTTTCTTCTGATGAAATTCATTTTGCCCCATGTTATGGATCAGAATTAAAACCTCCACCTGTAACAACGACTGATATAGTCAAT
>JAFTYF010000044.1 GCA_017461395.1 Ruminococcus sp. | reverse complement strand
CTGCCTGTTCTTGCTTTTTGTCAGAAGAAACTCATGACTGTTGCGATTGTGCTTACTGTGAACCTCCAACATTCAGCTTTAAATGCACATTAACAGGGAAAAAAATTAGCAGTCCTTCTTTAACTCCTGCTTGTTCGAGATTTGTTGAGGATTAAACAAAAATTTATTTTACCCAACATAAAATTATGTGGTTTTGTGTTGGGTGATTTTTTGTAATCCATACGAAGCCATGTATGCTAATATATCCTGCTATGCACGACATCTATTTCGTCAACCTCCCTCGGAGTGCGAAAGCGCGCCTTCAGGAGGTTTCCTTGTAGCTGTCATACCTATCTGCTTTTTCTTTAATCAAACGGGTTTTTAGAGATGCCCTTAATATTGTAATGGTTTAAATTTGCTTTTGAATCACAGAAAAAGTCGATATTATAATAAAAATCTTCTTTCTGTAGGATTGGCTTTATAAAACACTTTAACGTATTCCCAGAAAAAAACAGGATCTTTTTCTGATAATTCGTTCCATAATTCTTTAACTTCCGAAAACAGGTAATCTTGGTTTTCGTGATTAATAAATAAGGTAGTAATAACATTTATTGAAGTGATCTGGAGTTCCGGAAGTTGTTTTATTAGTACCTGGGCTTTGATCCTAAACTCACAATATTGTTATATCCGCATTCATTTAAGAATTCGTCACAAAGATTTTGAAATGAGCCGCCTTCAAGTTTCAAAATAGCATTTTGAATATCTGTTTTATAGGATATGTTTACCTCCTTATCAGAGTATCGGTCTGCTAAAAGTGACATAATAGCTGTTAACTATTTATTTGTTTATAAAACATCTCAGAGTGTATCCTCTCCACCAGTCCCATATCCGCTGGCAGCCACTTCACACTGTCAAGTTTATCTTTGGTAAGCCACCGTGCCTCCTGAGCTTCAAGCAGAACCAAATCACCACTGACCACCTCGCACCAGAAGCAGTCCATGGAAAGATGAAAGTCGGGATAATCATATTCTACCGTGTCAATAAGCTCGCCCACTTTTATCGTGGTATCGAGCTCTTCTTTTATCTCACGGGCTAATGCCTGCTGCGGAGTTTCATCGGGTTCGATCTTTCCGCCGGGGAATTCCCACTGACCTTTAAATTCGCCGTATCCTCTTGCAGTTGCGAATATGCGTGTCTTTGTTTGAAGTGAATCGCATATCACAGCCGCTACAACCTTTATCGTTTTCATATCATCCCACCGTCAACTGATTTGTTTTCTTCAGATACTTCGCATGGATAGGCTTGCGGAGCTTCCACACAACGTTCATAGGCTTCGAGCCCTCCGACTTCACATAGTCCGCCAGTCCAAGGAAGGTATAGGGCGCAGCACCCAGTTTGTTGCTCTTGTATTCACGGACAAATATCATCACGCTTGTACCCAGCTTACGGTGATTGATGTAACGCTGACCGGTCTTGCTTTCGGGAGTTGTGGTGCTCTGGCTTTGCCAGTGGAACAGCTCGCTGTTGATTGAGTAATCATTGTACATGGTGGTGGGAGAATAGTCCTTGTCCGACTTGTTGAGCGTTACGAACAGCAAGTCGGTCTTTTTATTCTCCAGATACTTCACGCCCTCACGGACGGTATCAGGCTTCATGAAGTCCAGAGCTACAAGTATCTGATCCCTTGTGTAACTGCAATGCACGTCCAGCGGGCAGTCATAGTCCACCTGCACTGGCTCGTCAATAAAGTCTATCTTGTCGTACTTGTAGTACATCAGCTCAAGTATTTCACTGAGCATCACAGGCGACTTCGCTATCTTGCGGAAGCCCTCAAGCAGGTCGCTGAAACCGCAGTCCTCGTAGGACTTCTGCCATATTGTGAACTGTAACATCTGCCACATTCTCTGCTGAACACCATCAAAATCATTGATGCTGTAATTGCCTATCTTCGGCAGATAATCTATCACAAGTTCAATAAGGCGATGAGAGTCGATGTATGAAAGTCGGGGCAGTGCCTTTGTGATGACTTCCTCTATTTTTTCAGTGAAATTCTCTCTTACCTCAGCCTGCACACACAGTCTTGCAAAGCTGTTTTTCGTGCCGTATATCGCGCTGATGTCAAGATTATAGTAGCTGAGGAAATTGGCGAGAGTAAGTTGCTTTCCGCTGTCTTCTGTGAAGTTCGCAAGACGCTTGACGATAGCGCTCTTGTTGCCCACAGCCTGCCTGATATTGTCGAGAATGTACTTCTGTGCCTGCTTCTCCAGCTTTATATAACAGCCCTTCGGCAACAGAGGAAAGCCGTTCTCGATCTCGTCCCTGACACTGCGCTGAGTGTTGCCGAGAAGTGCCGAAAATTTGCTCTCGAAATTGTACTTCATGTGCGCTTGACCGATGAAATCCAGCACCGTCAGGCAGTCCTTACCCTCGCTGAGACGCAGACCACGTCCAAGCTGCTGCAGGAACACAGTTAAACTCTCGGTAGGACGCAGGAACATCACCGTGTTGACCTCGGGGATATCCACGCCCTCGTTGTAAAGGTCAACGGTGAAGATGAACTTTATCTCGCCTTTCGCCAGTTTATGCTGTGCCGAATCACGCTCGTCCCTTTTGCTGTCGGCGGTCAGTGCGATGGACGGTATATTGTTCTGATTGAAACGATGAGCCATATAATCTGCGTGCTCCTTCGATACGCAGAAGCCCAGTCCCTTGACCTTGTCCATGTCCGCAACGTACTTGTTCAGCTCTTTCAGGATAAGCATAACACGCAGGTCATAGCCGGTATACAGCTTCGACAGGGCAGTTTTATCATATCCGCCTCTTGACCATTTAACGTCATTCAGATCAACGTTGTCGGACACGCCGAAATAGTGAAAAGGACACAGCAGTTTCCTGTCGATAGCCTCTGGCAGACGAATTTCAGCCGCAATTCTGTCATCAAAATACGGCAGTATGCTCTTGCCGTCCATACGCTCAGGAGTAGCTGTCAGACCGAGAAGTATCTTCGGCTTGTAGTATTCAAGCAGACGCTGATATGATTTTGCAGCGGCGTGGTGGAACTCGTCCACGATGATGAAGTCGTAGTAGTCGGGAGAGGTTATCCTGTCAAGAGCCTGAGAGTTGAAAGATTCAATGGAAATGAAAAGGTTTTCAAGACTTTCGGGCACAATTCCGCCAACGCACAGGTCGCCGAAATTCGCATCGTGAAGCACTCCGCGGAAGCATTTTATACTCTGCCTGAGAATCTCTTTTCTGTGTGCCACAAATAGAAGTCTTGCACGTCCGTTTGCCTGTTTGAAACGCTTGTAGTCGAATGCGGAAATGACAGTTTTGCCCGTACCTGTTGCGGCAACTACAAGGTTCTTCCAGTGATGACGTATCTCACGCTCGGCAGTCAGCTTGTCGAGAATCTCCTGCTGATAGGAGAAGGGACGTATATCAAAGCTGTAATCGCTCTGGTCGCCGTGGTATTTCTCGGCTTTGAGAGCCTTCATCAGATGCACCCTGTCGTCGTGAGAATACAGCGAAAAATCGGTGCTGTTCCAGTAATTCTCAAAGGTCGCATTTATCTTGCGTATAGTGTGTGGCTGGTCGTGAGCAGTTATTTTCAGATTCCACTCCAGACCGCTTGTCATGGCTGCATTGGACATATTCGATGAACCCACATAAGCCGTAGTGAATCCGGTGTCACGGTAGAAAACGTAAGACTTCGCATGAAGCCTTGTACGCTCTGTGTCGTAGGAAACTTTTATCTCGGTGTGCGGAAGTTTGCTCAGCTCCTCCACGGCTTTCACATCGGTCGCACCCATATACGAAGTCGTGATAACACGAAGCTGACCGCCACGAGCTGTAAACTCCTGCAATTCATCAATGATAAGCACCAATCCGCTCCACTTGATGAAGGACACCAGCATATCAATCCTGTCGGCGGAAACTATTTCCTTTTTCAACTCAGTCATCATCTGCGGTTCGTGACCTGCGCCAGTGAACAGTGAGCTTGATGCGAGAGAAGTTTCGGGGCGTGTCATGGTGATGCGGCGCTTCATAGTGTCCGCATTATTCTGCATATTAGCAACAGCAAGAAGCTGTTCCGCACGTTCATCAACGCTCAGACCGTCGAACTCCTCGTCGCCTGTAAGCTCAGTAACTGCTGAGACTATCCTGTTGGCAAGTCCCAGCTGACCTTCGATATCATCACCTGCAAGCCGTGAGAGTCCCTTCTCAATGACTTCGGAGAGGTACCCTGCCAGCACCTGCGGAGCCTCCGCCTTGTCGATATTGCGCTTGTCGATAAGCTGCGCGGAATCATCTATTTTATTCGATAGTTCTTTGTTTATGACCTGTTCGTACAGTCCGGGCTTGAGCATAGGGGGCACCTCCTGAATCATTTCATAGATTTTACAAGACTGATAAGTTCAGAACCTTTCCCTTGACATACAGCAGCAAAAATGCTGCATCCTTTTTCAGAAAGAATCCGATATATCTCATCACAGTATCTATAATTCTTACTTTTTGAAGTATTAAACCCGAGAGGCGTTGAAGATAGTATTATTACATCTGTTGATAATTTTATAGATGTTGCCGCATCAAGAACACCTTCAAGAATGCATTTGTTTGCAGAGCTTGTAGGGATATCTGTCTTTTTCAGCACCTTGCTTTTCCCTTTGTAGTACAATACGGCCTGATAACTGCCCACCTCCGCAACAGAATCACAGCTTCCGATAGACATAATGAAGCATTTGTCATTATGCTGCTGAATAAACTCTCTCACTGAGATGCCCTTTGGAAAATCGATATTTATACTCTTATTCTTTTCGTTACGTTTTTTCTCATTATATTTTTCATTTCTGTATGCAATTATATCATTCAGGTGGCTGAATACAAAAGATTGGGCTTCCTCGGTGTAAAAATTGATGTAATACTCATCTCCGTTGTCTCTCTGGCGATATTCGGAGGATATTCCGAGTTGCTTGCCTTTTTCGGTTGCAAATCGGCTTTTAAGCTCACTTGGACGCAGATAGCCTTCTGCTTCGAGCCAGTTATTTATCCATGTTGCTGAAAACTTTTTAGTATTATTACCTTCTGTGACTCGATTTATCTCTGCTGCAAGCTCACTTACCTTACAATTATAGGAGTATATTTTCAACTCTGCGAACTGCTCATCTGTAATATAGAAAACGTTGCCTTTCCTGATATTTGATTCAGTTTCATAGATATCTCTCGCAAGAATTTCAGAAATATACCTAAAACAAGAACGGATTTCCTCATTATGTAGCGTTTCGGCATCTGCATCGGTATTGCTTACAGGATCAACACCATTTGCAAGATAGTCCATAAACATTTTTGCCCATTG
>JAFTYF010000005.1 GCA_017461395.1 Ruminococcus sp. | reverse complement strand
GGAAAGGAACGTGTTATTGGCGTTCTTATGCCTAACGGTGAGCAAAGCGATATAGATATGGCAAGACTTCTCGTAAAACATTTAGACATCAAGGCTGTGGAGGTAAATATCAACGAGGCTTATAAAGGTGTACTCAACGGGATCGAAAATGCAAAGCCTGTAAACGGATTTGAAATGGACGGTATCTCAAATCAAACCATTGTAAATCTCCCTCCGAGGCTGCGAATGGCTGTGCTTTATGCCGTTAGTCAGAGCTGTAACGGACGTGTTGCAAACACCTGCAACCTCTCTGAGGACTGGGTGGGCTATTCTACACGCTATGGTGATTCGGCAGGAGATTTCAGTCCCCTTGCACGGCTTACAGTTGCCGAGGTCAAGGAAATGGGAAGATTTCTTGGTCTGCCGGAACTTCTCGTTGATAAAGTGCCTTCAGATGGTCTCTGCGGTAAAACAGACGAGGATAATCTCGGCTTCACTTATGCTGTTCTTGACAGATATATCCGAACAGGAATATGTGAAAACCCTGAAACAAAGGCTCTCATAGACGACAAACACATCAAGAATAAATTTAAGCTTGAGCTTATGCCATGCTTTGAATTTCAGCCGTAAATATTTCCCGTACGCTCCTGCGTACGGGATTTTTATGTCTGTTTGTAAACAATGAGAGACTATAAAAACTGAAAACATAACCGTTCTCGTTGCCCGTCAAACACGACTCTCTGATTCGGTATGGAGCTGTTGCGAAAACTTACAGACAAGTATCGGAGTTTTTTATTACAATAGTATGTTGTGTGTGATATAATATAAGAAATCGTACCATGCAATAAACAAGATTTTTCTTGATTGAAAAGTAGCGTTGTCAAGCGTGAGACAAGTTCCAATATATAGAACTGAATATATTACACTGCCGTCTGTAATTGATCACAGGCGGCTGTATAATTTTATCTCCCAGTTTCAACACAAATCACACCATACAGCCTTGTGCGGTATTGCCTTGAAAATTTTTCATTTATATGCTATAATTTATATGCTATAATAAAAACATCATTTTTATTGGGGTGGATTTATAATGTATCGTTTATTTATCGTCGAGGACGACGGCGGCATCGCAGGAGAAATATCGAAACAGGCGTCTATGTGGGGACTTGAAACCGTCTGCGCATCTGATTTTCAGAATGTAATTTCAGAGTTTACCGCAGTAAATCCGCATATCGTACTGCTGGATATTTCTCTGCCTTTTTATAATGGTTATCACTGGTGCTCACAGATACGCAGACTGTCAAGTGTTCCGATAATTTTCATATCATCTGCGTCTGACAGCATGAATATCATCATGGCTATGAATATGGGAGCTGATGATTTCATCACAAAGCCGTTTGATATGTCTGTTCTTATGGCAAAGGTAATGGCACTGCTCCGCCGTACATATAATTTTTCCAAAAACACGGAGCTTCGTGAGCACAAGGGAGCAATACTCAATCTTTCTGATTCATCGCTTATATACAATGATGTGAAAATTCCGCTTTCAAAGAATGAATTCAAGATTCTATGCACGCTCATGGAGCAGAAGGGCAGAGTAGTAAGCCGTGAAAAGCTTATGGATACTCTCTGGGAAACCGACTGCTTCGTTGACGAAAATACGCTTTCTGTAAATGTCAACAGACTTCGCCGCCGTCTTGAGGGAGCAGGTCTTTCTGATTTCATCAAGACAAAACATGGTGTTGGATACATAATTGAGGAGTAATATGAAGCTTTTGAAAGATTATCTAAAAATCCGCAGAAAAAAACTGCTGTGCGGAACGATATTCGTATTTATATTTCTGCTGACCTTCTGGCTGTACAGACTTCCGCTTGGTGCAGTACTTTATCCGTCGGCGCTTTGTTTGGCTGTGGGAGCAGTTTTTCTTGCGTTTGATTTTTCTGCATACAAGAGGGACAGACAGTCTCTCAAAGATATAAAATCCGTTACGGACGCCATGCTGTCTCCGATCGTGCAGACTCCTCCGCCCGAGCACGAGGACTGGGCAGAAGCTATGAGGACTGTTATCTCAGCGCATGATGATTTATCATGGCAGATGAAAGAAAAATACTCCGATATGGTAACTTATTATACAGTGTGGGCGCATCAGATAAAGACTCCTATAGCTTCAATGAGGCTTATTCTCGGCGGAGAGGACAGCGAATTATCACGAAAAGCGTCGGCAGAGCTTTTCCGCATTGAGCAGTACGTTGACATGGTGCTGGCATTTCTGAGACTTGGCTCTGATACAACGGATTATGTATTCTCACAGCACCGCCTTGACGATATTGTAAAGCAGGCTGTAAGGAAATTCAGAGGCGAATTTATCATGCGGAAACTGTCGCTTACGCTTAAATTGTCGGAAACTACAGTTACGACCGACGAAAAGTGGCTGTCATTCGTTATAGAGCAGGTATTGTCAAATGCTCTGAAATACACAAAACACGGCGGTATCACTATAAAATCTACAGGTGACGGAAAACTTACGGTATCAGATACGGGAATTGGTATTCTTCCGCAGGATATGCCGAGAATCTTCGACAATGGCTATACAGGCTCAAACGGCAGACTTGATAAATCTGCAAGCGGAATAGGACTGTATCTCTGTAAAAGGATATGCAGAAATCTTTCCCACAAAATTTCAGCGGTTTCTGAGGTTGGTGCCGGAACAACTGTAACTATTGACCTTTCAAAAAATCTGCCGAAGGAATAATTCTTTCAAAAATGTAAGATTTCAAAGAGGAACTGTAAGCCAAATCAATGGTTTGAGTTCCTTTTTTGTGGTACAATGTAGACACAGACTAATTGAGGAGGAAATTCACATGAGTATATTGAATGTACAGGCTGTTGCAAAAACTTATACGACACGCTTTTCAAAAAATAAGGTCGAGGCACTTAAAAACGTATCCTTTGAGGTAGAAAAAGGAGAATATGTTGCGGTAATGGGAGAATCCGGCTCCGGAAAAACAACCCTGCTCAATATTTTAGCGGCACTCGATAAACCTACAAGCGGCAAGGTTATTCTTGACGGAATTGACCTTACAACGGTAAAGGAATCGGAAATCGCACAGTTCCGCAGAGATAACCTCGGATTTGTATTTCAGGAGTTCAATCTTCTTGATACATTTACATTAAAGGACAATATTTTTCTTCCGCTTGTGCTTGCCGGAAAAAAGTATTCATACATGGAAAAAGCACTTGCTCCGATAGCAAAAAGGCTCGGAATAGAGGAGCTTCTTGAAAAGCATCCGTATGAGGTTTCCGGCGGACAGAAGCAGCGAGCAGCTGTTGCCAGAGCAATGATAACAAATCCTAAGCTCATACTCGCAGACGAGCCGACAGGTGCGCTTGATTCAAGAAGCACTGACGAGCTTTTAGCACTTTTCTCCGAAGTAAACAAAACAGGACAGACTATCGTTATGGTAACTCACTCCGTAAAGGCTGCAAGTCATGCCGGCAGAGTACTTTTCATCAAGGACGGAGAAGTTTTCCACCAGATATACCGAGGAGACAACACCGACAGACAGATGTACGGACTTATTTCAGATACACTTACAATGCTCAGCACAGGCGGTGAAAAATAATGAAAACAGCAGTATACACAAGGCTTGCTCTTGACGGAATAAAGAAAAACAAGCGCCTTTATATTCCGTATATTGCAGGCGGAGCGATCATGTCAGGCATAACATACATCATGCATTTTCTTGCAAGCGACAGGATTCTTGACAGCATAAAAAAAGGTGCCATAACTTTAGGTGCTGTTCTTCCGCTTGCCGGCTGGATAATATCAATCTTCTCGGTGATATTCCTGTTTTACACGAACTCGTTCATCATCAAGAGAAGAAGCCGTGAGCTTGGTCTTTACAACATTCTTGGCATGGACAAGAAGAACATCGCAAAGGTCATGGCAATTGAGAGCATAGCTGTTGCAGTGATGTCGATTGGCTCGGGAATTATACTCGGAATTTCAGTTTCAAAGCTCGCAGAGGCGGCGCTTCTGAAAGCACTTGATGAAAAAATAGGTTTTGCTGTATACGTTCATCTGCCGGCTATAGGGATAACAGCGGCGGTATTTGCGGGGATCTATCTTCTTCTGCTTGTCAATGCTCTTGTAAGAGTTGCGCTGTCAAAGCCGGCGGCACTCATCATGAGCGATAAAACCGGAGAAAAGCCTCCTAAGGGCAATGGTGTTCTTGCACTTATCGGTCTGGGACTTCTTATCGGAGCTTATGCGATTTCTCTTTCAATAAAAGCTCCGCTCAATGCGCTGATGCTGTTTTTCGTAGCAGTAGTAATGGTTATCGCAGCCACATATCTTCTTTTCATATCTGGCTCTGTAACTCTTTGCAGACTTCTCAGAAAAAACAAAAAATATTACTACAACCCCAAGCATTTTGTTTCAGTTTCTTCAATGTCATACCGTATGAAGCGCAACGGTGCCGGACTTGCCTCTATCTGTATTCTCTGTACAATGGTACTTGTAACAGTTTCGGCTACAGGAAGCCTTTACGCCGGACTTGAAGATACGGTAAAAAATGCATTTCCGTATCAGATATGTGCGGACGCTCAGTTCAACAGCTATTCCGATATTACCGACGAATTCAGAAAGGAATTCGTTGAACAGGCTGATTTCCTTGAATGTGAAAATTCAGTATATTACGACTGCGCCGCATCGACAGGAATTATCAGAAACGGTGATTTTTCCGACAACGATGAAGAACTCGTAATTTATGAGACTGACTCGGCTGATGATATCATAGAGCTCCAGCTGTTTTCTCTTTCCGACTATAACCGTATCACAGGTGAAAATGAAACTCTTACTGACAGCGAATGTCTCGTCTGGAGCGACAAGGAAGCAAAAAAGTTTGATACCTTTTCCATAAGAGGGAAAAAGAAACTTACTGTAAAAAAGCGTCTTTCTGGATTTTTTAAGCTGACAGGAAATGTACTTTCTTCCGGTACTCCGAGAGTATACATAGTCGTAAGCAATCTTGAAAAATATGCGGCTGAACTTGTTGAAGTTGATAACGGACTTTATGATTTCTTTCTCCTTTTCCGCTGCGGATATGATACAGTTCTTTCCGATAAGGACAGCATGGACGCCGGACGTGAACTCAACGGAAAAATTTTCAGCAATATCGAGATGAATCATGAGAAAAACGGTGTAGTTAATACAGACGTTGCATGGCGTCAGGATTTCCGTGAGGATTGCACAGAGCTCTACACAGGAATTTTCTTCATGGGAATAACTCTCAGTATCGTATTCCTTATTGCGGCAGTACTTATTATCTACTACAAGCAGATAACTGAGGGCTATGAGGACTCTTCACGCTTCGATATAATGAGGAAAGTAGGCATGACAAAAAAGGAAATAAAACGCAGTATAAATTCTCAGGTACTGACGGTATTCTTTGCTCCGCTTGTAACTGCCGGTGTGCATATGGCGTTTGCAATGCCCATTATCTCAAAGCTGCTCAAGCTGATGTACCTTGAAAATACAGCGCTTCTTATAGTGACAGCTGTTGGTGTATTTGCGGTATTTGCGATGTTCTATGCTGTTGTCTACAAGATAACTTCGCATTCCTATTATTCTATTGTAACTCCGAAAAAGTGAGTCCTTACCTAAAAATAGCCGCCTGTTAGCAATTACAGACGGCTTTTTTGACAATTTCAAAAAAATTGTAATTTTTTGCAACACCTGAAATATTTTTTTCGAATGTATTATATGAAACCCGCAAAGGAGGGATGAGAATGACAGGAACAGAACTACGGGAAGGCATTGCTTCTTCTCCTGAAATAGTCTACCGGAAATTCATTGATGAATACGGAGGGTACGTCTATGCAATAGCTTTCAACAAGCTCAGAAGCGTTTGTACTACCGCTGAAATTGACGAGTGCGTCAGCGATGTTTTTGCAGAGATATTTATGAAATACAGTTCCGCTGTTTGCGACGAAAGAGATATGAGAGGCTATACCGGAACAGTTGCCAAACGCCGTGCCGTAGATTATTTCAGAAAGTACACGTCAGAAAAAACAAAAATCATTTGCATTGATGAGGAGACAGCCGGAACAGCAGTTTCTGATATTGATATTGAGAAGGACAGCGACAAAAAAGAAATGCAGAGTATACTTCTCCATAAAATCGAACAGCTCGGCGAGCCGGATTCTGAAATCATTATCAGGAAATTCTACTACGATCAGAATTCATCGGAAATCGCACGAAAGCTTAATCTTAAAGCGTCTTCTGTCCGGTCAAGATGCAAACGTGCTCTTGAACGGCTGAAATCAATGCTTGCAGAAGCTGGAATATCCATGTAAGGAGGGATGAGCATGAACAAAAAAGATTTTGAGATCCTTGAAAATGCAGACGATGACACAGTACAGAATATCGAGAACAAATATCCCGTTATCGACGAAGAAAAAAGAGCGGAGATCTACAAAATGACTATGAAAAAAATGAAAGAACAAAATGAAATTACCTATACAGAATACAGCGAAAAGATAGAAGGCGTAGAAAAATATAAGCGTCCCGTATGGCAGAGAGCAACATCTGTCGCAGCTGCCGCCGCAATCGTTGCCGGAGGAGCATTATTATTCAGCAGACTTCCCCGTGAAGGCAAAAACAAAAGCTCAGATCACATGACGGAAGTGGCAACAGATACGACTGATGCAACAAACTCAACAGAACTGCTCGATTATGAAGAATATATCGAATTAATGCAGCCAAAGGCTGACTCAGCCGCAGCAGCCTTGTATAATGCCGCAAATGCAGCTCTTACAGAAATGAATGAAGAAAAAGAATTAAACGAACTCTGTATTATCTGCTCTGATGAAAGCAGAAATTACAACGTAAGCATTGATTTTGATACAGATTTATTAGACGAAAAATTAAAGCACTATCTTAACAGTGAGGAATTCTATACAGACTACGATTTCTTCTTTGTTGTACAGGGATGCACCTGCATATATGCTGTATGCGAAAAGAAAAAATTTGACGATATATATGACTTCCCTTCGGATCCGGAAAATAATACAGACGATATTTACACAGGACTTATCGCAACATATCCTCATGAGACAGTTCTGACTGAGATTAGGGAAAAAAGTTTCGGACATACAGATTTATTAGACTTAATGGAAGAGCCGACATTTCCACGACCTACCATTTATGAACTTTACGATATATGTGTAAAACTGATGTCCGAAGGCTCATCAGAAAACACTGATACCGAGCAGACTGACGGGCTTTTTCAGATATATGAGGGAGAAGATTATCAGGAATATGCAGATATAGCCGTTGATTTCATCGACAAATACGAAGACCTGCTTAGAATCACCAACTATGGCACTTCCTGCGATGAGAACGACGAAATAAACTTCAAGGTAGTTCCGTATGATGGAGAAATACAGGACAAGAAAGATGCTTCCGCAGCTTACGATGCTGACGATCAGAAAATATACGATGATCTGGTGACATATTATGAAGATATACGCTACGGAAGATACAACCGCAGTACAGATGAAAGATTCAATGATATAGATGATATAAAAGAATATGCACTTTCAATAATTTCAGAAAAGTATTTCAATCAGGCATTCGCTGATAATTTTACCGACAATCTTGCGGGAGCAAAGGATGGGGATACCGTAACTTCTGACAGGTGTTCATTATTTACAGTGTATGACGAAAAGCTCTATGTCCAGGACATAATGCCCGGCAAGGGATATCTCTTCGACCACTGGACTGATACTCCGATAGAAATATATGACGTGACTGAAACATCCTTCAAAGCAGTAAGAGAATGGTCAATGTTCACTCCCGAATATGAAGCAACTATCACTGATCCCGAAGAACTGGAATCAGGACACCCTTTCAACATATACATCTTCAAAAGAGACTCTGTTAACGACGAATGGCGTATTGATGAGCTTTAATTCAGATAAGGCAACACCGCACAAAGCTTGTGCGGTATTGCCATAAGCCCTGTGGTATATCCACGGGGCTTTTTCATGTAAATTTGTGGAACTTTCGTTCAGCCGTTGACATTTCCGGATATATGGTCTATAATTTTATATTGGAGGTGAGCTTATGGAAAACCGCACATATATCGCAATAGACCTGAAATCATTCTACGCTTCGGTAGAATGCGTGGAAAGAAACCGCAATCCGCTGACTGCAAATCTTGTTGTCGCTGACGAAAGCCGTACCGAAAAGACTATATGTCTTGCCGTTTCGCCCGCCCTCAAATCCTATGGGATTCCCGGCAGAGCAAGGCTTTTCGAGGTCATACAGAAAGTGAATGCCGTCAACGCAAAGCGTCTTGACGAATACCGCAGACTTCCGGGAAAACGTTATGCGCAGTTTTCCGGAAAATCAGACGACGCTGATATCCTGAACAGCCGTCCTGATATGGCTGTGGACTTCATTATAGCTCCGCCGCAGATGGCTCACTACATGGAAATAAGCACTCAGGTATACAAAGTCTATCTGAAATATGCCGCTCCCGAAGATATCCACGTCTACTCAATTGACGAGGTTTTCATTGATGTTACGGCGTATCTCAACACCTACAGAATGACCGCCCACGAGCTTACAGTAGCTATTATCCGTGATGTTCTTGCAACAACGGGAATTACCGCCACTGCCGGAATCGGTACAAATATGTATCTCTGCAAAGTCGCCATGGATATCGTTGCAAAGCGTATGCCGGCTGATAAGGACGGTGTGCGTATCGCTGAACTTGACGAAATGTCCTACCGCAGACTGCTGTGGAATCATCGTCCGCTGACGGATTTCTGGCGCATAGGCAGAGGATATTCCAAGAAGCTTGAATCCGCCGGACTTTTCACAATGGGAGATATCGCACGTTTTTCTCTTGAATCCGAGGATTATCTCTACAGACTTTTCGGCGTGAATGCAGAACTTCTCATCGACCATGCATGGGGCTGGGAACCATGCACTATCGCCGATATAAAGGGATATTCTCCTGAAAACAACAGTATAAGCTCCGGACAAGTACTCCAGCAGCCGTGCGATTATGAACAGACAGAGCTTATCGTCCGTGAAATGGCTGATCTTCTTGTTTTCGACCTCGTTGAGAAAGGTCTTGTGACAGATCAGCTTGTTCTGACGATAGGGTATGATTCCTCGAATCTTACTGACGAGAACATCAGCCGGAAATACAAAGGCGATGTAACTGCCGATCACTACGGAAGAAAAATCCCAAAACACGCACACGGAACAATAAAAATTGACCATTATACCTCCTCAACCCGTATTATAACGGAGGCGGCTATGAAGCTTTACAGGCGCATCATGGACAGAAACCTTACTTCACGGCGGATATATATCGTTGCAAATCATGTTATAAGCGAGAAAAATATGCCGGAGGAACAGTACGAACAGCTTGATTTCTTTACCGAACACGAGGAAGTCGAAAAACAGCGTGAGCAGGAAAAGAAAGTTCTTGAACGTGAAAAGCGCAGACAACAGGCAATTCTCGGCATAAAGAAAAAATACGGCAAAAATGCGATTATAAAGGGAATGAATCTGCAGGAGGGCGCAACTGCTATAGAAAGAAACAAGCAGGTAGGAGGTCACAAGGCATGAACGAGAAAAATTACGATGACATCATCGGACTGCCGCACTATGTTTCGCAGAAGCGTTCCAAAATGTCTATGCATGACAGGGCGGCACAGTTTTCGCCGTTTGCAGCACTGACAGGATACGAAGAAGCCGTCGAAGAAACGGCACGTCTTACGGACAGCAGGCTTATTCCCGATGAGGAGAGATCCGCAGAGCTTGACAGAACTATCAGGCTTATCCTTGACAGCATCGGCAGCCGTCCGGAAATCACGGTATTATATTTTGTTCCCGACCAGAAAAAAAACGGCGGAAAATATGAAGAATATACCGGATTTCTGAGGGCTTTCAGCGACTATGACAGGGTATTTATCTTCGAGGACGGCAAAAAAATCGCCGTAAATGATATATATGATCTCAAATCGACTCAAAATTAATGAAAAACTGCCGAAAATTCAAAAAACTGTTGCAGTATACAGCTTTTTTTGATATAATGATTATGTATGGAATATCAATTGGTCTGCTTTTTATATGTCACATCAATTTAACATTCTATGTTATATATAAAAGACGGATCATCCGCTTTTATTTCTGTATACGGTGTTTCGGCACCGAAAAAATACGGCATCCGCTGCCGTTGAATGCGGAAGCCTTTCACGGCTTATGGAGATAAATTATGAAAAAACAAAGAAAGCTATTGCTCTGCCCGATAGCAGCAGCTCTTGGTATGGCTGCAATGTTACCATTATCGGCGTCAGCAGCAGAAGGTGACGATGCAGCGGCTATTGTCTCTGCTTGGAACACAGACAGCAACGGAAAAATTTTTTACTACGACGCAGACGGAAATTACGCTACAGGTGAAGTTCTGATCGACGGTCAATATTACCTTTTCTCGGAAAACGGCGCCCTGAAAACAGGCTGGCGCACAGTCAATGGTCAGAGATGCTATTTTGATCCTGAATCAGGAAAGTCAGTTACCGGCTGGATAGACTATTTCGGTGAGAAATATTATGTTGATCCCGGCAGCGGAAAGGCAGCCGGAAAATTTACTGACAGCGAAAATAATACATATATCGCCGACGGATACGGCTCAGTGATAACAGAAGCCGGATTCACTCAGTATGAAGAATCCTGCATTTACATCAATGAGGGCGGAATCATCCAGACTGAAAGCACAGTGATAAACGGCGTTCCCTACAACATCGAGGCTGACGGAACTGTAGGCATCGGCTGGCAGACAGCTTCCGGCGATCTCTATTACATCAACAGCGACGGCTCTGCTGTGACCGGCATCGCTGACGTTGACGGAATGAAGTACTGCTTCGACAACGGAAAGCTCCTCTACGGCTGGCAGGAAGCTGACGGAAAGAAATACTACGCCGGCGAGGACGGTATCCTCATGACCGGACTTTTTATGATCGACAACGAGCTTTACTGCTTCGATGAAAACTGCGTTATGCTGACCGGTATGCAGAATGTCAACGACGCTTTATATTACTTCGATGAAACAGACGGTACAGCTGTTTCCGGCTGGAAGGCTATAGGCAGCGATATGTACTACTTCGGCGAGGATTATACCGCTGCAAAGGATCTCCGTTCCATTGACGGCAAGACATATTACTTCGGAACTGACGGCATCATGATGACCGGCAGATATATCGTCAACGGTGACAAATACTGCTTCGGCGAGGACGGCGCAGCTGTAACAGGTCTCCAGACTCTCGAAGACGGAAAATATTACTTCAACGAAACAGGCATAATGCAGCTTGGCTGGCAGACTATCGACGGAAAAAGATACTTCTTCACATCAAAGGGTCCCGCTGCAAAGGGCTGGGCTTCGATCAACAGCAAAAAGTATTATTTTAACGACGAATGTGTAATGCTTACAGGACGTCAGATTATCGACGGCAGCAAGTACTATATCGCCGCTGACGGCTCTGTTCAGACAGGTTTCCAGACGCTTGACGACGGAACTTACTACTTCAATGCTGACGGAAAAATGCAGTTCGGCTGGCAGACTATCGACGGCAAGAAATATTATTTCTATGAAAACGGAAAAATGGCTGTAAGCTGCCGTATCGAGGGCTACAACCTCAACGCAAAGGGCGAGGCTTACCCCATGTCTGCCGTTCAGAAAAGAGCCGCTTCCATAATCGCTTCTATCGGTAAAACTCCTGACGCTGTCTACAATTACGTTAGAAGTCACAACAGATACAATTATATCGAGGCAACAAAATCCCTCGCTCAGATTCAGGCTATCGGCTGGAGCTATTTTGCAAACTATGCAATGGATAACAGAAATATCGTCTGCTACTATTTCGCAGCTGTCACTGATATCCTTTTCCAGGAAGCCGGTCTCCGCTCCAGAGTTGTATACGGAACAGGTACAGGTACAGGTGACCACTACTGGAATCAGGTATACATCAACGGCGCATGGACAAATTACGACACCTGCAACGGTTTTGCAAACGTTACTGACGCATATCTGAAAACTTATACATACACATGGAAACAGTTTATTTACCCTGACTTCAGGGAAATGCCCTGACATCTGAATTTAATGGAGGTATTTTTACAATGAATTCTAAAAAATCAGCAATCATATCAGCAGCTATAATGATGATCCTTGCAGCATCTGCCTGCGGAAAAGTAGAAAAGGAAAGCTCTGATGTAGCTCTTGATATCAACACTGCAACAAATTCTGTTGAAGCTACAACCGAGGGCGATACAGAAACAACTACAACAGCGGTAACTACAACCTCCGCTGTAACTACAAAGGAAGGCGAAACTACTACAAAAAAGGGGTATTCCGCTGACTCAGACGGAACTATTCCGACAACAGCCGCTCCTGACACTCCTGCAGACGAGCCCGCAGAGGAACCCACTGAAGCTCCCACCGAAGCACCTACTGAGGCTCCTACCGAGGCACCGACTCAGGCTCCTACTGAGCCGCCTACAAGCGCTCCGGCAGAGGAAGTAAAATTCAACTTTGCAAGCCTTCAGGATGATGCCGCTAACTACATTGCCGGTCTTCCTGTACAGTTCACAAGAGGAGGCGGCGACGCCTGCACAAACGGCGGATATGATGTTGTTTCCTACAGAAGTCCTGAAATCGTTATCGACTGCTATGTTGACGGCGGCGTTGAGCGTATATTCAGCGTTACTATCAACAGCGGAGTATGCAAAACAGACAAGGGTATCACTATCGGCAGCTCAAGAGCTGAGGTTGAAGCCGCTTACGGTACTGGCGACGGCGGTTCCGGCTCCGTACTCTACAACGACGGCAGCAAGGAACTCTGGATCGACTACAGCGGTGATACTGTTATCGGAATTCAGTTCTACATCGCTGTATAAGGAGGAACTGTTTTGGTATTCAGCAGTCCCGTATTCCTGTTTATCTTTCTGACATCGGTATATATCCTCTACAGGATTATCCCGACTACAACTGCAAAAAATATCCTTCTGCTTGTTTTCAGCATAGCATTCTATACTTACGGCGAACCAAAGGCTGTTGTACTCATGATAATTTCAATTTTCATGAATTATTTCTTCGGTCTTGCCATGAAAAAAGAAAATAAGATGCGCAAGCCCGTACTTGCTGTATCGGTAACCGCAAATCTCCTTATGCTCGGTATATTCAAGTATGCCGGCTTCGGCGCACAAATGCTGAACAAGCTCCCCTTCGTAAGCGTTTCGATACCGCAGATAGCTCTGCCTATCGGTATTTCCTTCTATACCTTTCAGGCTATGTCCTATGTTATCGACGCATACAAGGATCCGAAATACATTCAGAAGAATCTCTACAAGCTTGCGCTCTACATAACATTCTTCCCGCAGCTGGTGGCTGGTCCTATCGTAAAATACTACGACTTTGCCGACCAGATAGACCATAGAAAATGTACTCCTGAACGCACAGCACAGGGTATGAGACGTTTCATTACCGGACTTTCCAAAAAGCTTCTTATCGCTAATACCATGGCTCTTGCCGCTGACTATGTATACGCTCTTGATACCGCTGAACTTACCCTTCCTCTTGCGTGGCTCGGCGCTGTATCATACCTTTTCCAGATATATTTCGATTTCAGCGGCTACAGCGATATGGCTATCGGTCTCGGGGCAATGTTCGGCTTTGACTTCAAGGAAAACTTCAATTACCCGTATATTTCCCAGAGCGTTCAGGAATTCTGGCGCAGATGGCATATTTCAGTTTCCACATGGTTCAAGGAATACCTTTACATCCCGCTCGGCGGAAACAGAAAGGGTAAATTCCGCACATCTGTAAATAAGATAATCGTTTTCTTCTGTACAGGTCTGTGGCACGGCGCAAGTCTCAATTTCATCGTGTGGGGACTTCTCAACGGAGCATTTCTGCTTCTTGAATCCGCAAAAATCTTCAATATACAGAAGCTTCCAAGATTTTTCCGCCATTTCTATGCTGTATTCGTTGCGATAATCGCATTCGTATTCTTCCGTGCGGAAACTCTCGGCGATGCCTGCCGCTTCATCGGAAAAATGTTCACTCCCGATTTCGGCAGCGTGGGACATACACTTTTCATGAGCCAGCTTACTCCTATGTATCTGATGATGCTCGGTGCAGCGATAATCTTCTCAATGCCTGTTATCAGAACATTCTCGGAAAAAATCAGAACTTCCGGTTCTGCAAAGGCTATCGGTGCAGCTGAAACGGTTTCATATATCGTTTCGCTCGTGCTTCTTGCACTGTGTATCGTTACACTTTCGTCATCGTCATACAATCCGTTCATCTATTTCAGATTTTAGGAGGCAGCACAATGAAGAAAAAAAATCTGCTTTATTCGCTGTATTCAGCTGCCTTTATCGGAATGTGTCTTGTTCCGTCGGCTCTCATGCCGTTTGTCAAGGCTGACGACAGCAAGGAAAAAAGAAAAGCTGCCGACGCTCCGAAGCTCACTGACGAGGACGGAAAGCTGAATTTCGGCTTCTTTCAGGATTTCGAGAATTATTTCTCCGATCATTTTGCATTCCGCCAGCAGCTTGTAACGGCTGACGGAAGAATAAAAACAGCCGTTTTCGGGACGTCCCCGAATAAAAACGTTATCGCCGGCAAAGACGGCTGGCTTTATTACGGCGAAACTCTTGACGACTATCTGCATATAAATACGCTCAGTGACCGTTCTATCGAAAATATCAGGCATAATCTCGATATGATATACGATTACTGTACAGAAAAGGAAATACAGTTCGTATTTACTGTTGCTCCAAATAAGAATTCGATATATTCGCAGTATATGCCTTCACATTACGTTTCAAGCGGACAGTCCGGAAACTACGAAAGACTGGCAAAAACTCTTGTTGACACTCCGTACTGGGTAGATATGAAGCTAACGCTCCAGAATACAACTTCCGGTGTTCCGCTCTATCACAAGACTGATACTCACTGGAACAACATGGGCGCATATGTCGGTCATGCACGTCTTATGGCAGCTCTCGGCAAGGATGTCTGCCCTGCCGGAACTTCATGGTATACCAAAAATAACGACCGTCTCGGCGATCTTGCCGCTATGATCTATCCGGCTGAAGACGCAAAGGATACTCAGGTCTACAACGATTATCAGTTTACCTACAGCTACAGAGGAGCATTCCACCGCCTTGACGATATGACTATCAGGACGGTTTGCAGCGGCAAGGACGGAAATCTTAAAATGTTCCGTGACTCCTACGGTGAGGCGATACTCCCCTACATGGCAGAATGTTTCGGCACTGCCGAGTTCTCACGCTTCGTCCCCTATGAGCTTTATTCTGTGAACGACGGTGCTGTTATCATTGAGATAGTTGAGCGCAATATGGGCGATTTACAGAAATATGCTCCTATCATGCAGGCTCCCGAAGCTGATCTTACTGGAATTGCACCTATGCCGTACAATGGTGATGTTATTACAGCTAAAACAGAACTGAATGGCGGTATGACGCATATTTTCGGTGAGCTTCCTGAGGAATTCTTCGGCGAGGGCTTCACGGAGATATATGTAAAAAGCGGCGAAAATACTTTCCGTGCATTCAACTGCTTTGAAGATAAGCTTCTCGGACGTGAGAATGAAATCAGCGACAGAGGATTTTCACTTTATCTGTCACCAGAACTGTCTCCGACAGACGGTCACATAACAATAACGGCTGTCAGCAGCGGCGGAAAATCCGTTTCTGCTGATATACAGCTATAATACATCTCTGAAAATAAAAGAAAAGAGTAGTGATATATATGAAATTCAACAAAACAGTATCACTGTTTACAGCAGTGATCACGGCAGCAATGCCCTTTGGAACAGTCCTCGCCGCAGGAGAATCCGAAACCAAGCTTCCCGTTTATTCAGATAACTTCAACAAAAATGACGTAAACGGAACGGTTATGATCGAGCTTCCCGAGGACGTGACTGCTCATGTGGAAATAACCTTTGACTCTCCGGAGGGAAAAGGTCTCCCCTACTATGACTGCATTATGGACGGTACAGGATACTTCGATATCGAGGGACGTGATACTACCGATGATGATTACCGTAACTACAACCTTACAATATCACTTACAGGCGGAGAATACGGAAAATCGGGAGAAGTCACTGATACTTTCACTATCCTTGATCCCAACGATCATCCAGATACTTTCACAAATCTTGAATACAAATTTACCGCCGATAACGAATTCTCCGTGAATACTGCCGAGCTTACAAAAGAAGAAAATTCCGGCGGCGTTGCCGGTGGTTATACCTACTCCAAGGAATATGCGCTTCATCTCGGATATCTTTTGGGGGATGTAGACGGTGACGGCAAAATAACAGGCTCTGATGCAACAATGGCACTGGTGGAATATACCCGCATTTCATCTGATCTTGACGGAGAATTCAATAAATATCAGAATGCAGCCGCAGATGTAAATAAAGACGGCATCCTCAATGGCACAGACGCTACAATGATACTCCGCTACTACACAATTATGTCATCTAACGGAAATCCGAGCTGGGATGAATAACAGGAGGTAAAAATCGTGGAATACTCATACAGAACTTCTATGGTCTGCTCACAGCAGATAAGCTTCAATATTGACGGAAATATTATCACAAATGTTTCTTTTTTGGGCGGATGCAATGGAAATCTCAAGGCTATTTCAAAGCTTGTTGACGGAATGACCGTCGAGGAAATCGAGGCAAAGCTCAAGGGAAATACCTGCGGCAGACGTCCTACTTCATGCGCTGATCAGCTTGCAAAGGCTGTCCGCAAGGCATATGACGAAATCCAGAACGGCTGATCTGCAGTGATTTCTGCATCAAATCTGCATAAAGATATGGGGTGAAGCAATGAACAAAAAAATTACAAAAAAAATTGCTGCGGCGTTTTCTGTTATAATGATGGCAGCGTCAGTTTCCTGCACAGTTGTAGTTGAGCCCGAAAACACTGAGGACACCTTTAATTCAGTATCAAGATATGACGGGAATATCCCCACCACTGGCAGCAGTGAAGAAACTACGGATGAACCGGCTTCAGATGCCGCTGTTACTACTACTTCCGCCGCCGCAGCTGAAACAACTACAACTACAACGACTGTTTCTCTGGCCGCTAAGGGAAATATCTACGACGCATCCGGCAATGTCCTGATGTCAAGCTGCCATGATGAAACAGGTACCGAGGTACGCTCCTCCTCCGCAGATCTGGGATATAGAGTCGCTTTCGGAAATATCCTCAGTCAGTCGTCAGCAGGTTTTGACTCTACTTTCGAGGATATCCTCAGAAAGGATAATCCGTCCGCTGTCAACGGAGATACCGAAATGGGACAGTCGATTCAGCTCACTATGGACGCCCGAGTTCAGAACGCAATTTATCAGTATATGCAGAATAACAACATCGTCGGTTCTGCTGTTGTAATGCGCAATGATGGCTCTATCATGGCTGAGGTCTCATATCCCTCATATGATCCGGATCTGCTTCTTTCTGATCCGAACTACATCAATACGCTTCCGAGCGGTGCCTGCATAAACAAGGCTTTTCAGAATGTTTCACCCGGTTCGTGCTTCAAGATAATGTCCGAGGTTCTCTGCGACAAGCATGGAATAACCTCCCTCTACGACGACGGAACATGGAATGATTCAGGTTCAGTTATCGTCAACTGGGATCACAATACGGGATATTACCCCGTCCCTGACCGCAGCCTCTATTCGGCATTTGTAAATTCCAGCAATATCTTTTTTGCAAAGGCATTTCAGCAGATAGGCACAGAAACTGTTCTCAGCGATCTTGGAAATATCTTCAATTTCGGTCCTGGATATGAGATATGGTGTGATTTCGGATCGCTCGAAAACAACATAGAAATTTACTGCAATGACGATCTCAGACGAAGTGCTTTCGGGCAGTCGTATGTCCGCACCTGTCCGATATATCTCGCCGCTCTCGGCAGAGAAGCAGTTTTCGGAGATATGGTCAAGCCGTTTGTTATAAAGAATATCGTTGATACAAGCGATTTCAATACTGTCATTGAGAAAGGCAGTGAGCCGTTTGAGGTTATCGGAAGTATTCCCAAAGAATACCGTCAGAATCTCCTTGACGGCATGAGCGGAGTTGCTTCAAATCTCGGTGTATACGTCCCCGAAGGATATCAGCTTTACGCTAAAACCGGAACTGCTGAAACAGGTGCCGGAGATTTTCTCTACATAACAGGCTGCGTGAAAAATGTCAGCGACGACGGAAGCAGCTGCGGAACAAGCTCTGATTACAGCGACTACAGAGCGTCCGGCGGTTCCTATACGATAGTTATGCAGATTCAGAATGCACAGTATCACGGATTCAGCTTTGCAAGTCAGTCCGCTATGTACTATAAAGGTATAGTTGATATTGTTTTCAGCTATTGATATTATCCCCTGTGTTTTTCACAGGGGATTGAGATTGTCGATAAACATTGTTGTTTGCGGGCGAACACAGTTCGCCCCTACATTTTATATGTGAAATAACCAATCTGTAGGGATGCCAATTGAGCAGCCTCATATAATTACACCAGTAAATCAACTTTTTCTACCATCTGAGTGCCGATATCTACATCATCCCATTTTTATTGCCATGTAGCATTGCCAACTACATTGCCTGTATTTATTTTACATATACTAACTTTGCTTATGATATTGACTTGCGATTTATTTGCTATAATCAGTCTGATTTGAATTCAGAAGGGAAATAATATGAAACTTGATACTATAATTGAAAAAATAAAAGAACCTATGAAATCCAATGGATATAAAAAGAAAAATTTAAATTGGTTCAAAACTAACGGAACTATAACACTTTTATTTAATATACAAAAATCACAATACGGCAGCGACCTTTGGTATTATAATTTCGGAATTGGCTTAAATGAATTGAAAGATAAACCGATATCATGTATTTCTATGTGTCAAATTACAGAACGGTTAGATATGAAATTAAATGGAAAAGAACTTAGTCCAGACATATTGCTGAAAGCGATTTTAAGTTGGGAAAACAAATATGGCGACTTAAAGAAACTTCAAAATAAAGCATTCGAGGGAAAATTACCAAAAACAACAACACGTCATGCATTGACATATCTTACAACCGTTAAAATTTAATTTATATGTGCGATTTTCAACAACCCGTAAAGAATTTCTTTACGGGTTATACTTTTTTTATTATCTCCGGACCCCATATTTAATTTTTTATGAAAAACTGTGAAATTCTAAGAAAATCAAAGAAATACAATGATATATTTAAAAAAACTGCAAAAATCAAGCCAAAACATCATAGAACCACTCTTGCGGTTCAGATGAACTTGTGATATAATCATATTATCTTCAGAGAGGAGCTAAAGACTATGCACCAGATAATTCCAGGCACTACGCTGAAATTCTCAGCCGCCGCTAAAGAAAATGCTTTTTCACTTGTTTCACCGGTTCTTGAAGCTACCGGAGGACTTACACTCTCCCAGCTTTCAACGCTCACCGGTCTTGAAGGTACTACTATCCAGAACTGGATAAAGCGAGGCTGGGTTGCATCCGCAAAAAGCAAGAAATATTCTGAAAAACAGGTAGTGCGCATCCTGCTTATCAATATGCTGCGAAGTGCCATGAAGCTTGACGATATCGCAAGGCTTATGTGCTTTGTAAACGGAGATGTCGAGGATACCGCCGACGATATCATCTCCGATATAAATCTGTACAATATGCTGTGCAGGATCATTTTCACTGCTGAGGAGGAAGGAGCTTTTTCTCCGGCGCAGATAAGAAAGATCATCGAAAATGAACACTCTGCCAACAGCGAATATATAGCCGATCCTGTAAAACTCAGTCAGGCAGTCTATGTTATGGTGCTGGCATATATAAGCGGATTTTTTAAGGCGGAAATGGAAAAAAATTTGCCGGAATCAGTTAAAGGAGAATAAAAATGGCAATCAACATCAGAGAAATAAACAAAAACGGCTCATCTAAAAAAGAATTCAAAGGCGTAAAATGGATCGTTATCGGAGCAGCTGCACTTCTTGTCGCTGCAAATTCCTTCACGATCGTTCCAGCCGGAAATACAGGCGTCGTGCTTACTCTCGGAGAAGTTTCCGACAAGGGACTTGAAGCAGGCTTCCACCTGAAAATACCGTTCATCCAGAACGTTCAGGATATGTCAAACAAGATTCAGGTTTACGAAACACCGGCTTCCGCAGTTTCAAAGGACCTCCAGACAGTAAGCAGCAATATCGCTGTAAACTACAAGCTTGTTTCCGACAACAGCCCGAAAATGTATGAGGAAGTCGGAGCTGAATATCAGACTATACTTATTGCTCCTGTTGTTCAGGAATGTATGAAGTCCGTAACTGCTAAATATACCGCTGAGGAGCTTATCACTGAACGTGCGGCTGTCGGCGAGGAAGTAAAAGCAAGTCTTGACAGCAAGCTCAATGCATACGGTATATACATCGAAAAATTCAATATCGTAAACTTTGATTTCTCTGCGGAATTCAACAGCGCTATCGAAGCTAAACAGGTTGCTGAACAGAATCTTCTCAAAACAAAAACAGAACAGCAGCAGGCAATCGAAATTGCAAACGCTGAGGCTAAGAAGAAAACTATCGCAGCAAACGCTCAGGCTGAGGCTACTCTCACTGAGGCAGAGGCTCAGGCAAAGGCAAACAGACTTCTGGAAGAATCGCTGTCCGAAAAGGTTATCGCTTACGAGCAGATTCAGAAATGGAACGGTGTTATGCCTAAAGTTACAAGCGGCGATGAGGGCGGACTTCTTTTCAATGTAGATCTTGAAGACAGCTCCGCAGTGCAGACTCAGGTTCTTCCGCCTCAGGTAAATGAGGAATAATTATGAAGGAAAAATCGCACAGAATACTGGACATTGTAGATTTTCTTCTTGATGTACTCATCTGGCTATGATAAAAAGGGATTAACGTATAAACAACATAACGGAGTTTTTGGGGAAAAACTCCGTTCAACCTTAATGAAATTTTATGAATTATATTACGAGAATTATCCGTGTGATATTGGAATTATTTAACTGGTATTTTGACTTATCAAGTACAAAAACAACACCGGAACGAAACAGAGATCTTGATTATATTGATATATGCCGCTCTGAGATTGAACGCAATAAGGCTTTTGATGCAAAAATCGAAGCCCAAAGACGCGAAAGATACGCTGAAACGAACAATAGCGCTACAATGGATGAGATCTGAGCAATTTATCGGGGGTATTCATTTTAATCTAAGGTTCATATAGAAATTTTTATATATTATTGAGGAAGAACCTTTCGTAAAAGGATTCTTCCTCAAACTCCTTTCCTTAAACAATACGACATAAAAAATACGGACTGCATCTCGTTATGAGATGCAGTCCTTCTTTATACCGTATATCCCTTTGCTCTGAATTCGTCGATCACTTCGCCGAGAATTTCAGCATTTGTTGAAGATACAGAATGAAGAAGAAGAATTTCTCCGCCGTGAGCAGATTCTGTGAGCTTTTTTATTCCCTCCGCCGGATCAGGCTGACTGTCAGTTTTCCAGTCCACATAAGCAAAGCTCCAGAAAAGAGTCTTATATCCGCATTTCTGAACAGTTTCAAGCGACTGCTCAGAATACTCTCCGCAAGGACAGCGGAAATACTGCATCTGATATCCGTAATTATTCATCACAAAATCGTGCAGTGACATTATTTCCTTTTCAGCTTCTGCCTGAGAAAGCGTCGGCAGACTTGCATGAGTCATTCCATGATTTCCGAGAATATGTCCCTCATTTATCATTCGTCTGACGAGATCAGCTTCATTTTTAGCATAATCTCCCGTCAGAAAAAATATCGCCGTAACATTCTTTTCTTTCAGTGTATCAAGGATTTTTTCAGTATATCCGTTTTCATAGCCCTGATCAAAGGTAATGATAATTCGCTTATCATCTTCCGACAGGGCGAAGGCATCAAGGTCGCCGTATCGGCTGTTGAATGCGGCTGCATCGACAGGGCGATTCATTGAATCAACTGCTGTTCCCTGACCATAGCCGATCTTTGTCGTATCAGCGGAATATACCGCTGTACACGGGATCAGCACTGCTGTCATTGCTGCTGCCGCAGGAGCTATTATTTTCATGGCTTCATAATTCCTTTTTTCATTGTGCGGATCATCTCCGCAAAAGTATTATGGCTTTAACGCATGATTTTATTTGTGGAAATTTTTAAAATCAAAAAAACGGCTGCATTGTCCTGCTGCCGTTTTTCCGTTATACTCCCCTGTGCGGAAGATCTGAAGCCTGACCGAGCGGTTACTGATCAGGTATTAAGGTACGATCTTACAAGAACCTGCAAAAGTTCGTCACGATCAATGTGACGGATGATATTTCTTGCGTTGTTATATGTGGTTATGTAGGTCGGATCCTCAGAAAGGATGTAGCCTACTATCTGATTAATGGGATTATAGCCCTTCTGAGTAAGAGCATCATAAACGATAGTAAGATTCTTTTTAAGCTCTGCCTCTTTATCTTCATTGACAGAGAATGTCATAGTTTTATCAAACATTATTTATCAGCCTCCTGATTGTAGAATACGAGTGATAATAAATATTTTCTCATAAAATAATTATACTATAAAAAAAGATATTTTGCAATAGAAAACACCGATTTTTTTCAATTCGACTGTATTTTAAATGTGAATTGATTAAATTTGTATGATATGTATGTCCCGTGATGATCACAGGACATTTGCTGACTTACTTTCAGCCTCGCAGAGAGTTACAGCGTGGAACGGTGCAGCCGCTGGCTTTTTACGTCCACCCACGCTCCCTGAATACTGATGCGAGCGAGGACTTACTTTCAGCCTCGCAGAGAGTTACGGCGTGGAACGGTGCAGCCGCTGGCTGCCTCAGGAGCAGCAGCCGGTTCTCTTTACAAATGAATTGCAGTCTGTACACTCCGGAACTGTAGGATTTGATTCGTGTGTGCCTACGGAAATACAATCAAGTGAGCAGTAATTCTCTGTCACACAATTGTGCTGACACTGAGTTACTGTGCATCTGATGTTGTCGTTTTTCTTCTTGTTTTCCATGAGATTCTCTCCTTTAAACAAATCTATTGAATTCTGCGCATCTCTGCACAGAAATATTATTGACTGATATAACACAAATATTCAAGGCAGCATCGCAGTAATAAGCGATACTGCCTTTTTTCCGGAATTACTATATCCGTTTTTTCTTTTGTTCTGCGATTCCCTCGTATTTTCGCTTTGTAGCAAGACCGCCTCTGATATGACGTTCAAGCTTGTTGATCTCAAGAATATCCTTGACCTGATTGTAAAGCTCCGGATCTTCTTTTTTAAGCCGCTCGCTTACATCCTTATGTACAGTACTTTTTGAAATTCCAAATTTTTTTGCTGCGGCACGGACTGTTGTTTTGTTTTCGAGTATGTACTTTCCGAGAATTACTGCTCTCTGATCCTGCCGGGATTTCATTTACCTACCTCCCTTATAATCTTTTGCAGCCTTTTCGGCTTCTTTAGATTATATGCGGGGTTTGTATTTTTATTGCAGTATGCTGAAAATAAATATGCTCCCATTATATCAGTGATGTCTTTTGGGAATCTTCATGCGCATTATTGAGGAAAACCCTTTTGAAAAAGGGTTCTTCCTCAAACTCCTTTCCTAAAACTTTCAGTATTAAATTTCCGCCTGATAGGGCTCACACAACAAACAAATGAGAAACTTGATTTTTTCTCTCTGTGAGCCCTATCAGGCGGAAATTTTAATGTTAAAAGTCTTTGGAAGGGGGTTCGGGGGAAACCTTTCCTCAGAAAGGTTT
>JAFTYF010000004.1 GCA_017461395.1 Ruminococcus sp. | reverse complement strand
TACTCCTCGGCATAACGGTAAAGTTGAACGTTCTCATCGCAAAGATAATGAATACTTTTACGCTACTCACAAATTCTATTCATTTGATGATTTCAAAAAGCAATTAGCTGTTCACAGCAGAAAATACAACAATTTCCCTATCAAGGCTTATCCTTAGTGCTTTCTCTATCCTTCGGATATCCTTTTCACTTAGTCTGCCGATATACTTTTTCAGTCTTAATACTGATATAGTCCTTATCTGCTCTGTCAAAACACAGCCCTGATACTTCGTGAGAATACCGTAATGTATTATCACATGATTGGGTAGCTGAGCCTTCATCTGAGATGTGATAGGAACAATTATCGTCGTATCGGCATAGTGATTGCCCTTGTTGTTCTGAATAATCACCACAGGGCGTTCGTTTGCCTGTTCTGAGCCAATACCTTGTCCCAGATCGGCAACGTACATATCTCCACGTTTTGGTATCAGCATCATATCTCTCCTTTATGTATGTGGGACTGTCTTGCGACAGCCCCGTGTATTGTTGTCCGCATATATCGTTTCATATGCAGACGCACCTCCGCAGGGGTGCTTTACCGTCACGCTGTGCGACGGCATTTTCCTTAATCAAAGGCCTCGGATAATCTCTCGCCATTTCTGACGCCCTCCGGGGATGGGAGCACATAAGCCGAACAGAGTCCTCACTGTTCACGCAGATCCTTGTCTCTCTGCCCTTACGGAGTCAGAGCCGCTGGTACGGACGGGCGCGCAAGTCGGCTGTCATTGCCATAATGGGAGTGGCTTCGCTCCCACCGTCATGCTCATATTTATCGCTCGCTCGTTTCCGAGGTCGTGGCGTATGGATGTCCGCGGCTCGCAGGTTTGCTGCCCACACCGATCTTGCTGCACACTTATGCGCTGCTATTCAATTGTCAAGTTTCGTGAAGTGCTTTATTGCCCTTCACTAAGTAGCCGGTGGGAAGGGATGTTTTTGGCCACTATTTTAAAATTTCAGCAATTTTAACAATCCAGCGACTAACAGAGCGCCTTGGTATCAGTAAAATTGACGAAGCGTCTTCCTGTTTCATTTCCAAAACCTTACATAAATAGTAAGCACGTCTTTGTTCCGGGCGCAGCTCTGACAACTGTCTTCTCTTATCAATGTCTGTTATGTACTCATGCCAGTTTTCCTCAATATTGCATTCGTCAATGGTGCAGTCACTGCTCTGGAGCGTATCCTCGTAATCAGACAGATCCTGCTTCTTTTCAAGATAAGCCCTGTCCGAAAGAAATGTCTCATAGTCGAATTCCCAGATAGCAGATATCTGCTCATCTGTCATTCCAAGCTCACGATAGAGCTTTTCGTTCTTCTGCCATTCATTTTCAAACTTTTTCTTTTCAAGTCCATGATTATATCCCATTATTTTGACCTCCGTGTTGATTTTGATATGTAACTCAACACGGAAGATCATGGATATTTAGCTGCATAGCACAGCCATTTAACGTTGTTCTTCATTTCTGTGTCCTTTCAGCGGACACAAAAAACGGAGTCTGCATATATAGCACACAGACTCCGAGGCTGCCTGATAAATGGGCGCGCTAAAGAAAGGGTACTAAATATGCTTTTTCAAGACGAAAAAGTCCATATTTGTATCCGCAGCCCTTAATGCATATCAGACTATGAGTATTTGGTTTGTAAAAAAAAAGCCAGCAGTTTTCCTTCACCAAGTAAGGTGAAGGCCTATTCTGCCGGCATTATAAATATAGGATTGCTTATCCTATTATTCAACTTATTGTTTTCACGTTTTGTGAGCCTTATCGCGAGGAGAATACTTCAGTCTCTTTTAGCTTCAAAATAATTAATAATCCTTATTATTAATCGCTTCTTCAATCAAATCTTCAATTTTGCCTTCAATATCAGCATAGACATTTTTACTTCTCAAATATGGTGGATCATAGCATGTTACATATTTAGATAGTTTTTCTCCCTCATCGGTCTTTACATAATCAAAAGGATTTTTGCCTTTAGAACATTGCTCACCATTAGAATCCTCTAATCCATGCACATATATTCCTAACAACCCTTTTCCTAACTCGTATGCACGATTTATCTCATACAGAACCCATTTTCTGCTATATGTAGTCTCTCCTATTAAAACAACTATACAAGAACGCATTCTCATCTGATTGTCAATCCAGTTCTCAATAGTTTCATCGTCCTTAGATTTTACTTCTTCCCAGTCATTATCAGAGAATGTTGAACTCTTTTCAACCTTACCCATATTTCTTATCTGACCAGCTCTCCACGCATCTTTCTTAAACTCAAAGCTAAAAAACACCTGTCTGCTCATAATATAACCTCCATAATAAATATTGTTTATGATAATTGCTGTTTATCAACAATTTTCATTATAATGTTAATTAGTTTATCAATATCTGTCTCAGTTTCAAGATCTGAAACAAATGCTTTTAGATATGGATACTTATCAATATCTTTTTTAACGGTTTCAAGTAATTCTTGAGCCATATATCCGGTTGAACCAACCGGAATAACTATTCTTCCTTTTTTTATAGCAATATCGAATTCCTTTTTGCAACCATCAGCAAGCAAAACTTTATCAGAATCAATCTTATTTCCAAAAATAAAAATAGCAATACCTATATCCTCAATCATATTTTCCCGATATAGAGCATTTCTTTGTTCCTTCTCCTTTAAATCTGTATACCCTTGAGGAAACGGTCGCAAGCATAGATGCTCATCAATATGTTTATATTTTGAACTGTAAATTACATCTAAGGCACCATTTATAACTGATGAGCCAATACCGAGTCCAAAGCCGGATGTAATTCTATAATCCTGTAATACCATTCTTGCAGCAAGTTTCCTTGCAAAAGTTTCAGCCTTTTCTTTAGTCCATGGAGAAGTAAACTCTTGAGCACTCCCTGAAATAAAAATATTTCTCATTCTTACAGCACTTTCAATATCATGGAGAATATCTGTTATTTCCTCATAAGAATCTACAAAACAGGTTTGTATTCCGTATTGTCTCAGGTCTTGTTCACGTAAATCTTGTTTTGCTTTATCATATCCATAGTCTTCTTCGTTATCATAGTCTTTACGCTGAATCCTTTTAAAAAAGCAATAATGATCATGGATGTCTTCACCAAGTAAAGTATGTATCTGTCCAAGAATATAATCAAGATTGGGATCCTCAAAACTAAAACCTATAAATAAGAAGGTTTTAGATATTAAATCTCCTTTCAATGCCGTTCTAAATAAAGGTCTTTTCATATCATAGAATTCATAATCGTATTTTGTAAGCACAGCATGTGCGGGATTAGTTGCATCTCCATGCATTTTATATACAACCGCATCCCTATCTCGAACTGTAGATGAAAGCTGATCTGATTCTGATTTTACATCTGGTTTTCTATTAGCTTCCCTAATTCCTTCTTCAATTAGCGAATCATAATTTGTAGTCCAGTATGTACAGATCGGTAAACGTGTTAATACCTTTACATTCTCATTTATCTCAACTGATTTTGTAAAATTATCAACAATTATTTGATTAATACTTCCTCTATTTCCTCGAGAATTTTTATAATACTGTGCTACAGCTAAAAGATCATCTTCCTTTTCGACATCAAGACTTATGTCTTCTGCTAATGGTCTAAGAAGTGTCTTCCAATCCACATAACCTGATGTTCTTGAAAGTCCTGCTCCGCCAAAAACAGCTGCATTTCCCTCTTGTATTGCTCTTGAGTATTCTCGCACAAGTTCTCTTTTAGTGATTGCCATTTACATCGCTATCCTTTCAATTATTTTTTTGAGTACGGAGAAATTACATTATTTTGTTTTAACAATAAGTTGCTATAAAACCCAAAAATTAATATATTTTTTCGAAAACAGTAATTCCTATCACAGTCATTACCCCTGCAATAGCAATAGATAAACTACTCATGCCTCTTAAAATCTGAAACACTATATCCGTCCATATGACGCAACGTATTTAAGCAAACAGAATAAACAAAATTTGGATACTCATAATTTCTTTTACTTTTTTCATCTATATTAGGATTGTTTGTTACTGCAAAAAAGAGCACTTTTTTCATTATAGTTTCCTCCGTTTTTTACTGATGTCTACTTTAATTTCTTTATTGTCTCTATAGTATATCTTATAAAATTAAAGATTTGTTTTTCCCATTGTGATTTACTAAAAGCATGATTAATATAATTGTAATTACGTTTATATATCTGATTTTTTGTATCTGTAAGATTAAGTAGTTTCCTTGAGGATAGCCATAAGAATGCAATATAAAATGTCGTAATATCTAGCATACCTACAAATACCAAAACAACAAGGTTTTGTATCGACGGCGTAAACTTGTCAATAGTCATAACTGTTGAAGTAAAAGAGAATAAAGTTACCAACATTAATACGACATCCATGATTAGTCTTCCGTACATATTAAAAAAGACATTCATTGGCTCATCGCTGTTTATAAGTGACGGCAGTTTAAAATTATCTTTCCAAATTTTGTCGGCAGTTAATTTTTTATCATTATATATTAACTTTATTTTTTTGATTTCTTTCCTTTTGTAATATGCTAAAGATCCAGTGTATTCAATAGTTTCGTTAGTAATAACCATAAGCATGTTAATATATTTATTAAATTCTTCTATTGAATTTATACCATCACAGTTAATAAGCTTATCAGCATATTTATTAAAATCATCAAATAGTTTTTTATAAGTAGAAATAGAACAGTCTATATTATTATCGAAAACAACTCCTTTGAGCTTTGCTTTGTTGTCTGTATTGTTTAATATAGCTCCATTACATCTGTTATAGATATCTTTTGCTTTTTCAATTTTCTGGATTTGAAAATAATAATAATACTCCGTTTTATCTTGGGGAAAATATGTTTCTTCCATGTCATTTCTCACTTCATATATATAAAATAATTTGGGATCATTTATACCCTGGTTAAAGGTTCTAACTCTGTTTTAGCTTAAATTTGCTATCTAAATCCTTTTCGTTTTAACTTTTACATTTATTCTATTTTTATATTAAAGTTCTGTTTTTTTATCAGGCGACGATTAACTAAGCTTACACCATGCGTATGCTTAAACTGATATAAATTAATTGAAATATGTTGCTTAAATCAATGTTTATTTAGTATTTTCAGTCGGAGAGATTACAGTATTTTCTGATTTAAGAAAAAACAGAATAATACCAATTAAAAAGGAAGTCAAATCAATGAAAATAGCAATTATAAGACTAATCCAAGCAACTGTGTTTTGCTCGCTTTTTAAAAAATTAATAGCAATTTCCATTTTACTAATCGATTCTAAGTTATTTCGATTAAGTTTATATGCAGTATTAAGCATTTCGCTGATTCTTCCATCATTTTCAGAATTTGGTATTTGCTTGACTAGTCCGATAAACTGTGCTAAATCCTCATGCCGTATAGCTTTCCATCGGTCTGAAGTAACTGTTGTATATAAAAATCCTTCATTTTCAATGTCAACATCTTCTATTTCATTATTACTGTCCATGTCGTGACTTTGAATGATGTAAACTTTATTCAAATGGTTAGATTTGAAATCAATGATATCATGCTTCAATGTGATTCCATTTTTCAGACTATTTAAATTTGAAATGCATATCGATAAGCTTTCTATCTTTTCCGAGTTTCTTCCTATCTCATTATCTTGCATATAGTTTAAATATATTTGAAGCAAGCTTTGTAATTGTGATTCAGCATTGCTTATGGTCTCAGTATCTACAATGTCAGAGGAATAAATTGATTCGTAAAAATTTTTGAGTTCTGAATCATCTCCATTCTTCACAGTTTCGTTGTTTTCTATTTTGTTATATGTAGACTTAAGATTGCTTAATTCTTTTATTAAAATGGTGTAGTAATTTGCAATGACATCACGTTTTTCAGTAGCATGAGATTTGACAGAGCCTGTTACAACAATTGTTAGATTCATCAATTTTTCTTTTGTTTCTGTTATTGCAAGAATAAGATCATCAATTTTTTCTTTTTCAATTTCAATATTTGAAGAATCAAACTGATTTGCTAATGATTCATATAAGGTCAAATAATCATTATAATAACCTTCATAGAATCCAGTATAAGGATTTATTATGCTTTCAAATTCTCTGCAACTTTCTTCAACTTCATCTAATCTTTCCTGTGAATCGTTTGGATTTGCTGCCTTATAAACATTTCTAGCTCCAGCAGCTGTAAATTTATCTTCTTCTTTTATTGTTGCAACATCAAATTTGGTTGTACCATTTTTTATTGCCTCAATCTCATTCGAGGCATTATTTTTGTTTTGCTGTAGTAAATTGTTAAATTCCGGTGCTTGTACCCTTATTGTTAATAGTAGTTCATCACAATTTTCATCATTGATTTTTTCTAACTCGTTTGTACTATTTATAAGAAATTGTTCAATTTCCATATTATAATCTGTTAAACCGACCCCATCGTATGCTGAATTTGTAATAAATACAAAACTGAAAAAAGAAGAGAAAAACAATGACGATGCATAAAGGATAACAACAAGCACTCTCAGAACTGCTACTGCCAATTTTTTAGCAACAAGTGCATCTATTGCATTCCAGACATTTAGGAAATACAAACCAAGTAAAAGAATAATACCTTGTACCGCAAACGAGATCATGCCAGCTTTTAGTGTTCCTTTTACAATAAGATTTTCTACACCATTCATTGTTGTAAGAAACGAAACGACTGATAATGCAGCGGCACAGTACTTAAGGAGTTTCGAAATGGAAGATGATTTATTTTTAGATTTAGTTATGTTATTTGCCATCTTTTTTCTCCCCCTTTTCAAATTCATCTATCTTTTCCTGCAAATCGGTTTCTAACAGGAGTTCCTCGATAAGCTCCAAAAAATCAGGAATAAGAAAAATTGGACGCATTATACCATCAAATGTATCAAAGAAGAATTTTTTAATCATCGCAATAGTACGATCAATTCTTTTAGAGTCTTTCTTGTGAGAGATTAGCATACGAAGAGCTACTCTTATAAATGTATTAACAGATAAGTATATCAGTGCTGTTACGATAACTACTAGTATAGGGGTACCGACACATAGCATAAGTGTTCTAAGTGGTTCCTCAACGCTCGAAAGCCAATTGTTTAATGTATTTATATTTTCAGATATGTTATTAAAAAATCCTTGTTTCTTTTCCTTATCAGTTAAAATCCAAAATAGAACGGCACCGATAATAAATACTATTGTAAATGCGAGGGATATATATCCTTCCACATTACTTGTTTTTTCGTTTAACGCAATCTTTTCTTGAGCTTCATCAAGAATTCTTTTGATTTCATCTTCATCGTCTGTTGCTCTGGCTTTTTCTAATCGTTCCTGTTGCTTTTCATCGTTTATTTTTCGATTAGTCTCCAATTGAGCATAAGCAATTTGAAGAATTTGTTCGTTTTGTTTTTTCTGAAAATCTTGATGTTGTGTGCGGATTTCATTTTTAATATTTCTCTCCCTGCTTTTTTGTAGGTCTTTCATTCTTCTACGGTATGCAACAGGGTGCTTTGTCATATATTCAACTTCGGACTGTGAATATGTTCTTGGTTCATTTTTACTATTTTCATCTCTTTCTTCATTCAAAGAGGGGAGAACATCCTTATTAAAATCATTGTTCAACTCCTTATTTGTCATTATCATATAAGCAGTAGATATAATAGCAACTGTACTTATTGTACCAATTATAATTGGTACAGCATTTTCATTTATATACGTCCACTTTGCTGCCCATTTATCAAGCTTCCAAACTTCTAAAAACAACAAAATATTGGCAACTACTGGTTTAAGTAAAGGGGCTGCTTTTTTCAACGTGGGTTTTTGATCTGTTATGTATTTATAAAACCAACTTCCCGCTGCCACTAAAACAGTTATAGCTGCGAAACCAAACCAATTTTCAGTTGGATAAAGACCAAGTCTTATCCATACATTCACAAAATTTGCGGAGGAGGGATCATGCGTAGGAGTAACAAAAGACAAAAGTTGTGCCGAACCTTGTATAAAAACAAAAATCCAAAGTATAAAACAGTATATTTGATTTCTGTTAAACTTTAAATTATTTTTTTCAGACATATGTTACACTCCTATTATTATGATTTATACTTCCATTGTCCTGACCTAAAATAGAGCCTTTTCTTTCGAATTTTATCCATATCTGACATGAATTTGTTCCTGTACTTACTTCCGGGTGAGTAGATATTGCGGTCAGTTTCAAGGCCACTGCATCTTAATGTGCTGCTTAAACCAGTAACTGTTTTTCCTGTTTGTGACATATTGATATTGACCTGTTTTAATAACCGTTGTAATTTTTTGAATTTTTTTTGATTAAAATACAAATTGTCATTTTATTCGATAGTTTGTACTTTCAATATATCACAAATTTGGGGGAGTTTAAATAAATTTACACTGAAATGTCGTTTTTTGGCATTGAATGGTAAGGGAAGCGTGAAACATTAAATAATTAACATAAAGATTTCTGTAAGATTTTGAAGATAAAAATGGAGTAAACCAACTTGATTTAAAAGCTTGGTTCACTCCATATATCATAAAAACGAGGTCATAATAGTAATTATTCTGTATTAAATATTGCTTGTTAAATTTTATATAAAATTATATTTCGATAAAGGGGGACGTTTTTCTCTTTAAAAATTTATTAAGTTCTGAATACTTAACTTCAATTTGAAAATAGTCACCAATTGCATGAGGAATTGTTACACAAATAATTACTGAATTTTCTTGCAAATAATATTTTTTTTCGTTTGTTAATGCACCTTCAAGATTGAACGGACCTACATGAGAAAGATCTTCTTTATATCTTTCGTATGAATTACTTTCTTCATTTATCCCCCATTCTTTAAGTTTTTTTGGTGCAAATTGTTCATTAAAGGCATTGTAAATTATGCTAGAAAAATCATCATCAATAGAATAAATATCAGATAATGAAATGATAGATTCATTTTTGATATCTATATTTATAGAATATAAAAAATTATTCGGATATGCTGCTGTAATTACATTTCCATTTGCCTCAAATACAATACTTAGTAAGTTTTCATCGTAATAGGTAACATTATATTTTTCGACTACAAGATTCAGATTTACATAATCAGAGCCATATACATTTGAAGCAATATTTTCAGCAAAGATTCTTATTAGATTGTTTATTGCGTCTTGATTTTCAGCGTTAATTTGAGGATACCTAATTAAAACATTGCTATTTTCATGAGATGTGTCTACAAATGTTTTGTCATAAAACTTAGGTTTACTGTAATCAAATCTTATAACAAAAGCTAAAGAACAGAATATTATTATCGCAAAGATAAAAATAATTTTTTTCTTCATTTCAGCTCCAATAATAATACATATATATTTTTGGTATTAATTTCCTAATGCTCGTTTTGTTTCTTCATAAGCCTGATTACGTAGTTTCCATGTATCTTCATCATATCCTCTTACAACTTGAGTAATGTCATATACTGAAGCTCCGCTATCAACCATTGCATTTATATTATTTTTATCCCAAAACCAGCCAGCCGCTTCCCAAGCATAGTTGTCTACAATATATTGAGGTCCATTCATAATCTTGTCATCACCCATAGCTT
Organism: Ruminococcus sp.; assembly: GCA_017461395.1. Lineage (GTDB taxonomy): Bacteria > Bacillota > Clostridia > Oscillospirales > Ruminococcaceae > Ruminococcus. The sequence continues at coordinate 25,901 of JAFTYF010000004.1, read as the reverse complement.
GAGCAAAAGCACGGTAATTATAATCCCAAGTTAATTGAATATACCCCGCACCATAATATGGATAATAGTCCATTGTCTTTAAATATTCTTCAGAACCCCGTTCAGTCAGCCAACTTCCACAACGCGATTCAATAGAACATTGACCGATAAAGTGAGCTATTCTCTCAGTGGTATTTATTTCATATTTATTTAACACTTGGTTTAATTCAGATACTGATTGATCCGTAATTCCAGACCAACTATCCCAATCCATACCTCCCCAACTAACTCTCCAGCCATCATCGGTGTATCCTACAGACGAAAGCTGCTGTTTTGTAATTAGTTGAGTTTCTTTCTTGGGTTTTACATTTGCGGTAGTAGTTGTTGTTGTTTGTGTAGATATACATGTAGAAGTTGCAACTTGAGTTGTAGTGCCTGTATAATCAGGATTAGAAGTTGAAGTCTGTGCAGGAGCCTTTCCCACAGTTTTACTACTACAACTTGTTAATGTAAATGCACATCCAACAATTACTGCACCAACAATAAGTTCTGGTACGCCTGACAGGAATCGAACCTGCGCACATGGCGTCGGAGGCCACTGCTCTATCCCCTGAGCTACAGGCGCATAAAAATAATACAATATATATTATATCAAAAACAAGACTATTTTGCAAGAAAATTACTATTGACAATAGTAGAAAAACCAATCTTAGCCGCCTTATTTTTTGTTAAAAGTCACAAATAGAACTTCATATAGTAAAGTAAAAGCTTCGTGATTTATCTTCACGAAGCTTTTTTCCGTTATTATGAAAGCTCAAGGTCAATGATCTCAACAGCCTTGTCAAGCTGCGAATCAACATTGACATCCTCATTCTGGATAGGATAATCCGGACTAAGACCAATTCCGTCGTAACAGTCAGATTTAGTCGTCTTGTACTCGGCAATTGTAAGAACTACAGCACCGCCGCTCTCAAATTCTGTCGTGGACTGCATTACGCCCTTGCCATAGGTCTGCTCACCTATGAGCTTCGCCTTGCCGAAATCTCTGAGAGCTGCTGCAAAAAGTTCCGCAGAGCTTGCAGTTTCATCGTTTATAATGACTGCCATTGGCAGATCAAGCTCAGAGCTGTCAGAGTATACAAGCGTTTCAGAGTGACCATCCCTGTACTCTGCCGTAGCAATTATCCCTTCCGGCATAAGCGGATCAAGACATTCCTCCAGCGAAGTGATAAGTCCGCCGGAATTTTCCCTGACATCGAAAATAAGAGCTTTTGCTCCGTTAGAAGTTAGCCGCTGCAGAATATCAATAAACTGTTCAGATGTATTTTCCTTGAAGCCGTCTATTTTGATATAACCGATATACCCGTCAATAAGCCTTCCGGAAACGCTTTTCACCTCGATAGAACGGCGTGTGAAGTCGTAATCGGTATCAACACCATCACGTCGGATTGTCAGCTTTACAGATGTTCCCTCAGAACCTTTAAGAGTTTCTACCGCATCATCAAATCCGATTTCGGTAACATCCACACCGTCGATATGGATAATAGCATCGCCAGCCATTATTTCAACCTCGGCAGCCGGAGAATCCTCAAGAACATTTTCAATCCTGATATATCCGCTTTCATCCTCAGCAAGAGTAAGTCCGAGACCAATTACCTCACCGGCATTTTCACTCTGTTCGTCAAGGTATTCCTCCTCAGAAAGATAGCGTGAATACGGATCTCCAAGACCGTCAACATATCCCTTAAGAATACCGTCATTCAGATCTGCTTCATTGATCTCGCCGTAATAATTATCACGGATATATGTATCAAGAAGCTGGAGCGAATTATATTTTTTTGCTTTTTCGTTTACATCGACAACCTTTTCGTTGAAGCTTTGCAGCGAGAAAAAGGATGTCATGATAAAGGTTACAGCCGAAGCAATGGCTATAAGACTTATCGCCAGTCCAAGACTGATTTTTTTATTCATATTTAATCATAACTTTCAGTGCAGAATTGAAGCAGTTATAAAACTGCCGTTATTTGATATGCTTATCGGCTTACATAGAGCATAGGATCGTTTGCATAGCCGTTTACACGAACTTCAAAGTGAAGGTGATCTCCTGTAGAGAAGCCTGTGCATCCGATATATCCTACAACCTGTCCCTGTGAAACGTAATCGCCTACGGAGACATTTACAGAAGCCAGATGTGCATACATTGTGGAGAAAGTGCCATCGTGTGAGATAAGCACATAATTTCCGTAGTTACCGCCACAGCCGCAGCCGTATCCCTTCGGGTAGTCATGTGTACAGGAACTGCTTACAGCGATTACCGTACCGCTCTGTGATGCAACAGCTGCGCCGCCGTGGATTCCTGCGTCACCAACGTCAATACCGTTGTGATTTCTGCCCCAGCGAGGTCCGAAATAGCTTGATATGTAATAAAATCCCGGTGCCGGCCAGATAAAGCTGCCGGAGCTTTGAACAGGCGGTGTATATACCGGCTGCTGCACAGAAGGAGTTCCCGATGACGAACCGGAATTTCCGCTCTGCTGCTGCTGGAGAGCCTGCTGCTCCTGACGCTTACGTTCTTCTTCTTTACGTTTCTTTTCCTCTTCCGCTTTGCGGATAGTCTCGAAGATCTCTTCTTCCTCGGCGTCAAGCGTAGCAATAATGCTGTTGATGTCCTTTATTTCACCCTCAGCGATCTGACGTTCTCTTTCAATACGGTCGATCTCTGACTGAGTATACTGCATCTTTACTTCGAGCTCGCTGAGAGCCGATTCCTTTTCTTCCTTGCGCTTCTCCTGACTTTCACGCTTCATTTCGAGTGTAAGCTTTTCAGTTTCAAGATCATCCTTGTTCTTTTCAAGCTGTTCGATATCGCTGAGAAGTCCGTTGATAAGCTTTTCATCATATTCAGCCATGCGGTTTGCCATTTCAACTCTTGACATAACGTCATAGAAGCTTGATGAACCTATAACAAATGACGCAATATTTTCATTTCCTGAAACATACATTTCATTCAGACGCTGCTTAAAAAGCTCAACATTATCTTCAATTGCCTTTTCCTGATCAACAATTTCCTGATCAAGATTTATGATATTTTCCTCTGTCGTCTGAATATCAGCAGCAAGAGCGTCAAGTTCATTACTGAGGAGTGCAATATTGTCCTTGATAAGAGTGATCTGATCAAGGAGCGTTTCCTGATACGCCTTCTGATCATTTTCGCTGCCCTGAAGAGCCGCGATCTGATTTTCAAGCTCTGTGATTTTCTGCTCATTTGCTTCCCTTTCAGCCTGAATTTCATTGAGTGATCTGGCTGAAGCTTCTGTTACACTTTTTCTTTCTGATCTTGTATTATATCCTGCCACAGCTGAAACAGAAAGTGCACAGCAAGTTACAAGCGAAAGTGTCTTTTTAAGTATATTTAATTTATTCATATCCATGCGGAACAGTCATAATTTCTGCCGCTATACTCCTTTCATAAATAGTCCGGTACTTTATTACACGTCGATGTGGCGCTTTGTACTGATAACGCTTCCGAGTGCGCCGATGAATGCTCCTGCAACGATATATGCAACAAGCACCCATATTCTGATTTCATTGAATGGAATGAGATGTCCCATTCCAATAGCGCTCATAAAGTATTCCTTTTCCATTATGACGTTGAATATTGCCCTGTAGGCTGCCCATGTGATAAAGAATCCGCCGATTCCAGCAAAAAGACCTGTCACCATGCCTTCAACGAAGAACGGCAGGCGGATAAATGCATTTGTAGCTCCGACATATTTCATGATCTGGATCTCCTCACGGCGAGCAAAAACGCTTGCTTTTGTGGTATTTGAGATCATTATCATTGATACTGCCGCAAGAGCGATAACTATAGCTCCCGCCACGATAGTAACAACACGGCGGAGTTCCTTAAGAAAATCAGCTACCTGCGGAGCAGATGTTGCATTTTTTACAGGTACCAATGCAGCTATAGCATTTGTAGTTTCGTGACATTTACCGCTGTCATGGACGATAACGCTGAAGCCGTCAGACATAAAGCTTGCATCGTCCTTGATATAGTCATTGAATATTGACTCAGCCGAAGGATAAAGCGATTTCTGACGTTTAAGCGCCTCCTCCTTTGAGATATACTCAACGGACTTAACATTAGGCATAGCCTTTATATCTGCCTCTGTCTGCTCTACTTCTTCTGCTGTCGCATTTGTATTGAGATATACTGCAATCTCATTCTTGTCGTTGAGACCGAGTATCATAGAATCCATATTTATGTAGATAAGAGTTGCTGTTCCCACAAGCAGCAGTGATATCAGCAGAACACAGAAGGTTGCAAATGCCATCATCTTGTTTTTCCAGATATTTTCAACACCCTGATCAGCAAGATATTTGATTCCGCTCAGCTTCATACGTCTGCACCTCCCGATGTTTTTTCACCTGTAATGGCAGCGATAACATCATCAGTGCTCATTTCAGATATCGGATCTGCCGGCTGAGGAATATCATCATCGTCAGCAATTATGGAGATATCCTCGCCGCTGCCGAGTATTCCAGAGGGATCATCAGGAATTTCCTCCGGCTGTCCATAAGCACCGTTCCCCTGTATATCCGCATTTGGATAGTCAGGCTCAGAACCTGGAAGCATCTCATCGTTTGCGCCGAGAATTACCTCGTCAAATACGATCTCACCATCAGTAATGTTGATGATACGTCCTCCGAAGTGGCGTACAAGATCGTGTTCGTGAGTTACCATGAGGATAGTCGTTCCCTGATCGTTGATTCCCTTAAGAAGATCAACTATCTCGTAGGAAAGCTCCGGATCTATGTTTCCCGTAGGCTCGTCCGCAATAATAAGCTGCGGATCGTTTACAAGCGCTCTTGCAATGGCAACACGCTGCTTTTCGCCGCCGGAAAGCTCATCCGGATAGGAATTTGTCTTTGCGTGAAGTCCTACGAGGCTTATTACATAGGGAACACGCTTGCGTATGTATTTAATGGGAGCGTCAATTACACGGAGCACGAAAGCAATGTTTTCGTAGACTGTCATTGACGGGATAAGTCGGAAATCCTGAAAAACGAAACCGAGAGTACGGCGGAATTCCGGAATTTTCCGTCTTTTAAGCTTGCTGAGGTTATAGCCGTTCACGGTAACAACACCGCTTGTTGCGTCTATTTCCTTCAGAAGCAATTTGATCATAGTACTTTTTCCCGCACCGGAAGAACCTACAACGAAAGCAAAATCGCCGTCGTTGATCTTCAGGCTGACGTTATTAAGTGCGTCAACGCCGCTGGAATAGGTTACGGATACGTTTTTAAGTTCTACCAATTGAAATTACACCTGCCTTAATTTTTGGAAGCGGTAGGGAGGTCTTTCCGGCAGAATTACTGTGCACAGGGCGCAGTTATCCCTGAATGCCGGAGCTCCAACAGTGTATTACTTAGAACTTGACAGGGTTAGCAGAGAGATACTTCTTGACCATAAGAGCGATCTTGAAGATGATAGCGTGATCGAATTCACGGAGATCAAGTCCTGTAAGCTTTTTGATTTTTTCCAGTCTGTAAACGAGAGTATTTCTGTGAACGAAGAGCTTTCTTGAAGTCTCGGAAACGTTCAGGTTGTTCTCGAAGAATTTCTGGATCGTGAAAAGTGTTTCGTGATCGAGTGACTCAATGCTGCCTACCTTGAATACCTCGTGGAGGAAGGTATCACAGAGAGTTGTAGGAAGATGATAGATAAGACGAGCGATTCCGAGGTTGTCATAGCTTACGATAACCTTGTCGGTGTCGAATACCTTACCAACTTCAAGAGCCATCTGAGCTTCCTTGAAGGAACGAGCCAGATCCTTAACGCCGACAACAGCAGTACCGATGCCGACATTTACTCTTGTGTAGAATTCGCTGCTGAGTGTATCAGCGATAGAACGAGCAAGCTTTTCGAGATCTCTTGCGTCAACTGTGCTCTTAAGCTCCTTTACAAGAACGATATCGCTCTCTGTGATGTTGAAAACGAAGTCCTTGTTCTTATCCGGAAAGAGGTTCTGGATAACATCGTAAGCGGAGATATCATTTGCGGAGATGATTCTGATGAGGAAAACCGCACGGCTTATCTCAGCGTTGAAGTGAAGTTCTCTTGCCTTGATAACGATATCTCCGGGGAGAACGTTGTCAAGAATAACGTTTTTGATGAAATTGTTTCTGTCGTACTTTTCATCGTAGTACTGCTTGATGTTGGAAAGTGTGATAGCGAGGATGCTTGCATACTTTGCAGCAGCGTCGTCAACGCCCTCAACAAATACAGCGTAATCCGGCTTTACTCTTGAACCGAAAGGCTTGTATGTAAAGCCGTCACGGATAAAGATATCATGGGAATCGCTGAGGTCGAGAGAAACGAACTCGTTTGTTGTGCCAACCCTTGTAAGGTCGCTGCAAGCGATGATTGTTGCGGTCTCATCCACAACACCTATAGTAGCGTCGATCGTATCACGCATCTGATGAACTAAACCCTGAAATAATCTGTTGGACATATTAGACATCCCTTCTCATAATATTGAATATTGATTTCCGGCACTCTGACTGCAATGCCGTTTTTATTTTGAGCAAGCCTTCAAGGGATCATATTAAGGAATCGTCCTTAATATATTACAAATTGTAACATATTTTCGAGACGAATTTGTTAACAAAGTGTTAACTTTTATCCCAAAACTTGCAAAAATCACATTTTCAGCGTGTATTCGTTGTAAAAAATCACCAACGAAGTAACAATAAAGTAATTTTTTCTGTAACCAAACCGTAATATTTACATTTTTTCCGGTCTGTCAACGTTGAGGATCTCAAGAGCATTCCTGAGAGTCTGTCTTGCTGCAAGACAAAGAAGAATTCTTGCATTCATAAGCTCCGGTGTTTCGGCATTCTTTACGCTGCATCCGTCGTAGAAGCGGTGATAAAGCGTTGCAAGATCGAATGCATATTTTGTAATCTTTGCCGGATCATAGCTCTTTGCGGCAAGATCAATTTCGTGTGGGAGTGAGGCGATATGGCGGATAAGCTCAATCTCACGGGAATTTTCAAGAAGCTCAAGATCAGCGCTCTCTGGAATTTCAATTCCCTCAGATTTGAGATTAGCAAGCAGACTGCAAATTCTTGCGTGTGCGTACTGAACGTAGAATACAGGATTCTGCGAAGACTGCTCAACTGCAAGGTCAAGATCGAACTCAAACTGCGAATTTGCTTCACGGAGATTGAAGTAGAATCTTGCTGCGTCGATCGGAATCTCATCAAGGAGAGTAACAAGAGTAATAGCCTTTCCGCTTCTCTTTGAAAGCTTTACAACTTCACCCTTGCGGACAAGACGAACCATCTGCATAAGAACAACATCAAGCTTTGAGGAATCAACACCAAGAGCGTCAAGTGCAGCTTTGAGTCTCGGAACATATCCGTGGTGATCGGCACCAAGAATATTGATAGCCTTGTCGAAGCCTCTTGTGACAAGCTTGTTGTAGTGATAAGCGATATCCGGTACTATATAAGTATAGAGACCGTTGCTTCTTCTGAGTACGAAATCCTTGTCCATACCGTAGTCAGTAGCTCTGAACCATACAGCGCCGTCCTGTTCGTAAGCCTTTCCGGAAGCAAGAAGCTTGTCCACGATCTGCTTTGTTTCGCCCTTTTCGTGAACGGTACTCTCACGGAACCAATTATCGTATACGATACGGTATTTTTTAAGATCACGCTCCAGACCAGCGATATTCAGCGGCAGTGCGTAATCAACAAGAGCCTTTCTGCGGTCTTCGTCCTCTGCTTCTGCAAGAGCGCTTCCGTTGAGATCGAAGTAATTCTTTGCGTGTTCGATGATATCCATACCGAGATAAACATCCTCCGGCATTTCAAAGGTTTCTCCCTCGCCGCTCTTTTCATAGAGAGCAATGCATATCTTCTCGGTATCGCCGGCACATTCCTTCATTACAGCCTGACCTTCATCGGAGCAGAGCTGCATATATCTGAGAGAGAGAGATTTACCGAATTTTTCGATCTGATTGCCGGCGTCGTTTACATAGAACTCTCTTTCAGTTCTGTATCCTGCCCAGCTGAGAACGCTTGCGAGACAGTCGCCGATAGCGCCGCCTCTTGCATTTCCGATATGCATGGGACCTGTAGGATTTGCAGAAACAAATTCAACGAGAACGCTCTTTCCGCCGCCGAAATTTGTCTTTCCGTAGTTTTCCTTTTCATCAAGTACGTTCTCAACTACATCTGAGAACCATTTGCGGCTGAGAAAGAAGTTCATGAAGCCTGGTCCTGCAACTTCGCAGCGGTCAAAGAGTGATCCGTTCAGATCGACTGCTTCACAAAGAAGCTCAGCGATCTTTCTCGGTGGCATTTTGAATGATCTTGCGCATACCATTGCAGTATTTGCGGCAAAATCGCCGTGTGACTTATCTGCGGGTATTTCTATCGTAAAAGCAGGAACCGGAACTGCCGGAACTGCTTCTTCGGCTGTAAGCTTTCCGAGAGCCTCTGTAATAAGCTCACGGAGCTGCATTGAAGCCTTGTTAATGAGGTCTGACATTTATAATATTCCTTTCATTCAAGAATTCTGTACGGTCATTATTATCTCGTTATCCGATAGGTAGGACGAATTGAGATCAAGTGTATATTTCAGGTATACCCTGCCGTCCTTTTCAAGCGAATTTTTTATCTGATGGGTGAAAACGCCTATCTGAAGGTTTCCGTAGGGTGTTCCGTACTGGCAGTAGTGCTTGCGTCCAGTTTCAAGACAGAGCACAGAATTTGCCGTTCCCTCACGGATTATCGAAGCTGATTTACCCTTGTTTATTTTTATGGTGGTAACAGAGCCTTCAAACCCCGTTGCGGAGGTATCCTCATAGGAAATGATATCCCAGCCGTCCTCGCGGGCAAGCTTAGCTCTGGTAAGCAGCTCAGTCTCAGACTTTTCATCATCCTGCCACTGAACGCTTGTAAGAGATATCATAACATCTCTGCTCATCCCCTCACCTCTTTCCATAGTTTTCGCAGTACGGTCAATAAATCTTATCGGCATTTTCGATTGCCTGTTCCATGATCTTGCCGATAAGGTAGGAATAATCCATTCCTAGATGAGCCATAAGCTTTGTAAATACGCTTGTACTGCGGAGTCCGGGGGAGGTTCCTATCTTGTTGAGCAGCAGCTGACCGTCCTCAGTGAGGAAGAAATCAACTCGTGCATATCCCTTGCAGCCGAGCGCCTTGAATGCGTTCACAGCTGTTTCTCTGATCATACTCTGTACATCTGCGGAGAGGTCGGCAGGAATCACAAGATCATCGCCGGTGCTCACGCTGAAATCAGTCGGATCATAATCTGTGCCGTTTGAAACGATCTCACCGATATATGAGGAAAACGGCGTATCATAGCCCATAACAGCTGCTTCAAGCTTTCTTCCCTTTATATATTTTTCAACGACAACCTTGTTATCGTTGGAGAATGCTATTTTCACGGCAGTGATAAGCTGCTCCATGCTTTCTGCAATGCTTGTTCCGGCATTGCTTCCGCTGTTTGCCGGCTTCACCATAAGAGGAAATCCCATTTTTCCGGCAATTTCTTTGCAGCGCTCATCTATCATACTGAGTTCTCTCTGTGTAATGAGCTTCCATTCAGCCGTGCGGATGCCGTAATCATCAAGAACCATGTGCGTATGTGACTTATCCATACACGATGCAGCAGCTAAAAGTCCGCAGCCGGTATAGGGGATTCCTGCCATATCAAGAAGTCCCTGAACAGAACCGTCAGCTCCGTTTTTTCCCATAAGTACGGGGAAAGCCACATCTATTCTCCTGAACGAAGCCTCACCGTTTTCGATAGTCACCACTCCTCTGTGAATAGGATCGGGCGAAATGATCGCAGAAACGCAGTCCGGATTCATTTCCCAGCTTCCGTCAGCTATTTCACTGGGATCACCGGGGAAATACAGCCATCTGCCTTTTTTTGTGATGCCGATGCAGATGACCTCGTAATCATCCGTGGGAATATTTCTAATAATCTCCGATGCCGAAGCAAGCGAGAGACGATATTCTCTTGATGTGCCGCCGAAGATAACAGCAGCCTTTATTTTTGCCATAGAATTCTCCTTTTTTTGTATAAGCTATCAATATATTTTATCACATTTCACAAAAAACTGCAAGTATTTTTCGCAAAAATGAAGAAAAACACAGAGAAATTAGCAAGGAAAGTGCAAATCGAATAATTTCAACCACATTTTTTGTGCATTTTAACAATAAAAATAAGGTCTATTGTTGTCCAACAGACCTTAAAAACGGATTCAATTATCGTCTGGAAGATATTTTTTTGTAAATTCTTCCAATGTAATAGGCTCTGAATAGTAGTTTCCCTGGAAGCTTTTGACCTCATAATTACCGAGGACTCGGCGTATTCTGTCATTCTCAACTCCTTCGACGCACACCTCCGCCTGGAATGTATCAGCAAGATTTGATATAAAGTGAACTGTTTTCTGATCGGTCGTGCTTACGTCAATGTTTTTGACGAATTCACGGTCTACCTTTATCGAATCAAATTCAAGCTCTCTGATAATTCCGATAGACGAAAATCCTGTACCAAAGTCATCAAGTGCAATTTTAACACCGATTTCCCTGAGATCTCTGAAAAGTCTTTTCAGCAGTCCCATATCAAGCAAACGACATCTTTCAGTCAGCTCAATACAGAGATTCTCCGGAGGAAAACTGAATTCATCAAGAATATTTTTAAGTTCAGGAATAAATTCCCTGCGTTCAAGCTGAGCATAGGAAATATTAACATGAATGAGAAAATCAGGATATCTTTCAACAAACTTCATGCTGTCGGAAACAGCCCTGCGCAGAATCCAGCTGCCAAGCTCAGGGAAAATCGGATCCTGTTCGAGTATAGGTATGAACTTTCCCGGAGGAACAACACCGAAATCATGATTTCTCCAGCGGATAAGAGCCTCCATGCCCTTTGCCCCTTCGCTTCCGGCGTCGATTATCGGCTGATAGCAGAGGAAAAATCCGGAACAGTCATTCACAACGCTGTTTCTGATAATATTCAGCATTTCGATATAGCGCCTTCCGCCGTCTCCGAGGTGATCCGAGAATATCTCCAGCTCACCCGTTTTGAATTTTTTCGACTGATAATATGTATATTTCAGACAAGAGAGAATGGTATCTCTTGACAGATTGAAGTCATCAACGTAAACAAGACCGCCGTTTACAGACAGAATTATTTTTTCGCCGTCCACGCACAAGCCGTGAGCAGCTTCTTTTTTTATCTTAGCGTATACGTCTGCGATTTCCTCCGCAGAGACTGCCCAGCTCAGAAGTGCGTATTTTGTACCGTCCATTTTGTAGAGCTTTCCGTAATTTCCGAGACGATCTTCAAGAAGCTTTCCGAAGCAGCTGAGAGTATCGTTTCCGAAGCTGAAGCCGTAATTATCATTAATAGTAGAAAAATGATTCATGCCTATCATGATGATTGTATATGGCATTTCACGGCTTTTCATTACGCCGATATCCTCCATAAGTCCGTAAAGACTTCTGAGACCTGTAATTGCGTCAGTATAGCTGAGAACGGTATGATTTCTGATAGTTCCGCCGAAGAATATGGGAATTCCGGCTTCATCCCTGATCACAACACCCTTGCAGCTGCACATCACATAACTGCCGTCACGGATACGGGCACGATACATAAGATCGTGGCTGTCAGCAGAACCGCTGAATATAGCCGCTATGCTTCTGGTATATTCTCCCCTGTCATCGGGGTGGATATGCTGACTCCAGATGTCGCCCGCATTATGCATATACTCTCCCGGCAAGCCGAAGTACTGAATAGCGTTCTTAGACCATCGGGAGTAATCTCTCTTCAAGTCGCAAAGGTATATATGGCTGCCTTCTGAGATAACAGAAAGAGCCTCGAATAAAGTATCAAGCATTGAACTCACAATACTTCACCTCGCTGTTCTGAATACAACTTAAAACACATTACGATATAATTAATGTATCATACATATTTTACCACATTGAAACCAATTTGTCAACGGTTTTGTAAATTATGTATAAGTTAAATTTAAATTTTACACAACATTTTATATAATACATCTTCATAAATAGGACAAAAAACAACCGGAATCCATATAGAATTCCGGCTTTTATATTTATACTCAGTGGTAAGGAAGAAGAGCAAGAGTAAGCTCTGAAAAGGTTTCATAGCTTTCAGGCTTTTCAAAATCCTCATATTTTATGTTGCTGAGCTTACATTCTGCAACAAGTATGCCTTTTTCATACTCCACAAATTCGGTAATCACTCCCTGTTCATTCATTGCAAAGCATACTGCCGAATCATGCGTCCAATTCTCCTTGTCATTATCATTATACATGATAACATAAACCATAAGTTCGCCGTTTTCATCTGTTGAGGTCTTGATAACAAGCTCATCGTCAAGTGCAAGTCCTGAGCCGGCAAAATTCTCCATGAATTTTCTGTATTCCTTTATAATATAATTCCTGAGTATAAAATAGTCCCCCGGAATATACGTATAGTAATCGTAATCCATAAAACCCTCAAAATGACTCTGATAGACATTGTGATAAACACCGTAAACAATATCTTCTACACTCAATGAAGGTTGTATATACCACAATTTCGGCGAAGCATCCTCGTCCGCCAAAGCAATACTTTCTGTATAATCGTCCATAGTACTGCATAGAATTTCCAGGTCAATGGATTTTTCTCCATTAACAGTCTGCGTGCCGTACGAATGAGTAAAATAAATCTCATCATCACGGTCAAAATAAACCTTGCCGTTTGTTTTGTATTCATAATCAGTGTATAAACCGATGAATTCTCCAGCAAACTCTGCTAACAGATTATAATTGAGTTCTCGATATACTGCATTGTATTCCATATCCGCAGTCATTACAGGCGAAAGCTCCTTGTAATTCGTCAGGAATTCCTCCAGATTCTGATATCTTCTGACCGTAATCTGTTCGTATATGCTGTCGTAAACCTTGCGGCTCCCCATTTTTTCCGGCATGTGAAGCTCATATTGTCCGTTGCACTGATGGATAATGCCGTCTGGTGTAAAATAAAGATCCCCCATTATCATGATGTGCTTGCAGTACTCATTAAATTCCTCGGCAGTTATCGTTTTTTTCGTCCAGTATATCTGCTGCAAGCGTTCAAGCCAGCCTTTGAGTTCAGCCGGATCGTAATTCACCTCATAGCAGTTGTCGTTGTCCTTCGGAGACTGATCGTACACCGGCTTTATTTCTCCGGATTCAATTCTTACCATAACATCGGCCAACATAGCAGGTGTTTCACCGTCTTTCACGAGATTATCCGGCTCGGTTACTGACGGATGAGTTATGACAGGCTCAGTGGTCGCAGGCATTATAATCGGATTCTCAACCCTTTCGGTACCGTCAGTCTCAATGGTTCTGTTTTCCGGTTTATCGCCGGCTGAAATCTTCCAGAAACCGAATCCGGCGGCACATACAGCAATGCAGGCGGCAGTTCCGACTGCAGCATATCTGTATTTAACAGGCTTTGCCACATCAACATGGCTGACCGTCTCGGTATACTCAGGATAGCCGTCACCGGATTCGGAAAGCTGCTCGGTCATCTGCATATAAAATTTCCTGCAGCACTTTATTTTATCAAAAGCGCTTTTATATCTGTTTTCATCCATGATATTATTCCTCCTCCAGCTTTGATTTCATTTTTGCTCTTGCCCTCTGAAGCAGAGAGCTTACGGTGTTTTCGTTCTTTTTGAGTATTCCGGCGATTTCCTTTATTGAATAACCTTCATAATAATAGAGATACAGCACTGTTCTGTATTTTTCCGGAAGCGTCATAACTATGTCAATCAGCTCTGTTTCGTCAGCACTCATGCTGCACGAAAGCAAATCAAGACCTCTGCTGTCAGTCTCAACTCTGCCGCTTATCCACGAGCTTTTATGAAAATTCCGGCACTTGTTTACAGTCACCCTCAGCAGCCACGCCTTCATGTGCTCATCGCTGCTGAATTCCACGGGTTTTGAATGGAGCGTAAGAAATACATCCTGAGTTATATCCTCCGCATCGCTCATTCTTCCCGTATGACTGAAAGCCGCTCTCAGTACCGTATCGCCGAATTTCATAAAGGCATTCAGTGCAACATTTTCTTTCATATCATCCCACCTTAATGTTGCTTTTGCCTATAATACAACTGAAATACTGTTTTTCGTGCATTTTCATATACAATTATAATATATTTTGCAGAATCAATCAATACAAGGAATTATTTTCTTTGACATTTATGCAAAACGCCGATAATATAAAGATCCCGTCAACGATCATTGCTTGACAAATCTCCTGTAAATTGCTATAATCTTTACATATTCCGGAAAGAGAGGATGATTATATGAACGACGATAAGGATATCATCAGTCTGCTGAAAAAGCGTAAAAAAGGACTTCTCGGCTTTATTTTCAGCAGATTATGCTTCTTCATTCTGCTTATAGCCTTTCAGCTGCTGCTTTTTACGGCACTCTACGGACTTATGGCGGATACTATCCCTTACTTTCTCACAATGCAGACGATTTTCTCGATCGTCATGGTATTCTACCTTTTCAGATGCAGTATGGATTCCACCTCCAAGCTCACATGGCTTACACTGATAACACTTTTCCCTATCCCCGGAACCTTTCTTCTATGGTACACCCGAAAAGGACTCGGACACGTTGCTACAAAAAATGTTATCGCTCGTATTATAAACGAAACAAAAAACAAGCTCCCGCAGGATGAAAATATCTTAACCGAACCGGATATAATTTCCTCCGGCATAAACGATCTCAATTTCTACCTCAACAGAACAGGCTGTTTTCCGCTGTACAAAAACACTCAGACGACTTTTTTTCCACAGGGAGAAGATAAATTTGAGGCTATGCTGACCGAACTTGAAAAGGCTGAAAAATTTATCTTTCTGGAATACTTCATCATCGAAGAAGGCTTTATGTGGGGAAAAATCCTCAGCATCCTCAGCAGAAAGGCTCGGCAGGGCGTGGACGTCCGTGTTATGTATGACGGAATGTGCGAGATATCTAATCTAAGCTTTGATTACAGCAAACGCCTTGAAAAGCTCGGTATAAAATGCAAAACGTTTTCACCTATAATGCCGTTTCTTTCCACGCATTACAACTACCGTGACCACCGGAAAATACTTGTTATCGACGGCAAGGTTGCTTTCAACGGCGGAGTAAATCTCGCTGATGAATACATCAACAAAAAAAAACGCTTCGGTCACTGGAAGGATACAGCTGTTTTGCTTCGCGGCGACGCTGTACAGAGCTTTACTCTTATGTTTCTTCAGATGTGGGATATCGCTGTCCGCCACAAGGAATGGGATAAATTCCTTGCCCTGCCAGACGAAAAAATACAGGCTTCCGGCTATGTTATGCCATACGCCGACTGCCCTCTCGATGATGACAAGGTCGGCGAATCGGTATATATCGACATCCTCAGCCGTGCAAGGGATTACGTCCACATCATGACGCCGTATCTCATCCTTGACGGTGAACTTGAAACAGCTATAAAATTCGCCGCTGAACGCGGCATTGATGTGAAGATAATTCTGCCTGGAATCCCCGACAAAAAAACAGCCTTTGCTCTCGCAAAGACTCACTACAAATCGCTTTTGAAATCCGGCGTAAAGATATACGAATATACTCCAGGATTCGTTCACGCAAAGGTCTGCGTCTGCGACGATGAACGTGCTGTTATCGGAACGATAAACTTCGACTACAGAAGTCTCTACCACCACTACGAATGTGCGACATACCTCTTTAAAACAGACTGCATTAAAGATATTGAAAACGATTTTTCCGTAACTCTCGCAAAATGCAAGCAAGTTACTCCCGAAACTGTCAGAAAAGAAAAGCTTTATTACAAAATTGTCGGAAGTATTATAAAAATCGTTGCTCCTCTGATGTAGTATACGAATTTCTTTCAGATGCATATTATTTGTTAAAAGCTCTTGTTTTTTTCAAATATATATGGTATAATGTTAAAAACACACGCAAAGGAGGGAAACATTTGGCAGAATACATCTATCTCATTATGACACAGACTGGCACAAGACCTGCACGATTTTTCAGATTCTTTACAAAAAAGCCTTATAACCATGTATCACTGTCAGGCGATGAAAAGCTCTCCGAAATGTACAGCTTCTGCAGAACTTACTGCAATTTTCCGCTCCCTGCTACATTCAACAAGGAAATAGTCGGCAAAGGAACTCTCGGAAAATTTGATTTTATCCCATGCGAGATCTACAGAATTCCCGTGACAAGCGCACAAAAATCTGAATTCAACCGCATTATAAAGCATTTCCACGAGAATCACAACGTATATTCTTACAATATTCTCGGTCTTCTCGCAGTTTACTTCAATATAGAATGGAACAGAAAAAAAAGCTTCGTATGCTCGCAGTTCGTTGCCTACACCATGGACAAAATAGGCATCCCGCTAAAAAAAGCTTTCTGTCTCTACAAACCAGATGATTTCCGCCGATTCCCCGGCTCAACTCTTATATTTTCCGGTGAGCTTAACAGCTTCTACTCATGTATGCAGTCCAAGTCCATTGCAAAAAGAAATCAGATAGCACGTTAACCTCAGCTCGTCCGGCGACAGCAGATATGCTCCGCAGTAGAGCCTGCTCTCCGGTGCTATTGCGGATAAATCAAGATTTATCTCGTGCTCCAGCACCTCTATATACGCCATATCACCATGAACATCAAGTTCGGCAGGAGAAATATTCTCTCCGGAAAGTCTGTTGTACGAATTTGTATACGAATTTAAAAACATCCATAAACCGAAAGTCAGAAGCATATATAAAAATATTGCTCTGACTGCGGTTTTTTTTCTTTTTCTGATCATTCATTCCTCTTTCATATCGTTGAGCATTCCTCCAAGTGACCGCCCTATGAGCTGCCCTGAATACTGCGCCTGTTCGAGAGTATTGCCATGCGAACCGACCTCTATAAGCAGGCTTCCTGTGGTCAGATCCTGATTATAATGGCGGTAGTCAAAAAGTATCGGTCTCGTTAGTCCGGGATTATCTCCTTCAAGGCACTCCTGAAGCCGACAGGCAAAACGAAAATTCCTTATATACGACGGCATTCCGAGCGTTCCGTCATCGCAGCCGGAGATTATCATTATCTGCGCTGCTTCTTTACCGTCAATTTCAACATACGGCTGATATGCGTAACCCTCTCCGGATATTGCGTCACGGTGGATATCCAGCACGACCTTTATACTCGGATACTGCTCCAGTATCGGCAATATCGACTCGCGGCTTCTGCCGTAAGAACCATTGTATGAGGGATAATCATGTACAGTCCGCACATGGATAACACCTATCCCCCTTGCTTCAAGCTCCGCCTGAATCGCATCTCCGACCATGACCATATTTTTCGTTTCGTCGGTAGTGCGGTAGTTGAATCCGGCATCGTAATTGTCACGGACATACGGCTCAAAGCTCTCTGTCGTGTGAGTATGATATATAAGCACCTGAGGCTCGGATGTGTCCTCTATCGTGAAATCCGGCAGACATCGGCTTTCCTTTATCAGCGTTTCGTTAGGGATATCTGTTTTGTTATTCACCTGACCATAATTTTCAAGGTCAAAAAAAGTCGTTCCGCTGTACGGCTTGTAGGTGGTACGGATAATATTTCCTCCGACTGTCCACTGTTCCTCCGTCGGGTAAGGCTTTTCGCCGGGATTATCACTGACTGTCTCAAGCGGATTTTCAAGCTTTATCACGGGATCTTCAGCAGTCTCGGCGGTAATTCCGTATCCTTCAGAAAGTATCAGGCTTCCGCAAAGGATATCATCTGCCGTTTTTTCCGGTGGTTTTTTAGTATATACGGCGGTATCCTGCGGTTTCTCTGCCGGAACAGCAGCGGACGGTGTTTTTTCCATGAAGAAAACATTCGTCCCTGAGAGAGTTTCCCTGAGTGATCTTGCTCCGCCTGCCGCCCCTGCAATTCCAAGAGGAAGCAGAAGCAATACGATGCACCTAACGATTCTTTTGATCTTCCTGCGTTTTCTGTTTGTCATATCCTCACCTCATTAGTATAACCTTTCATTTCATTATATTCATGAGAAAGGAATAATATTTCTTCAAACCTAAATGTTATCTTATACTAACAGATGTAAAAAATATTTTCAGAAAAATTTCGTCTTTTTACGCCTCGAAAATCACTTATTAGTATATAACTAATGGAGGAATATAAAATATGAAAACACAAAAAATAACTGCCTGTGTTCTTGCCATGCTGACCGCCGTTTCATGCAGTTCTGCGAAAAACAGCGGCTCTGACAAGAAAAATGAAAACAGCGTCAAAAAAATTTCCGTTTCTGACAGCAGTGACATCTACAAAAAATCTGCTCTCCCTATGCCGAATGATATCTCATCAATTATGGATATTCATTTCGATGAAGAATCCGGAAATATCTTTATAACAGGCACGGACAGCTCCGGAGCTGTTAAATGCTTTATCACGGACAACGATTTTTCTATGTATCGCCCTGTTGATCTTCATATGGAATCTTCCGCTACTGACAATGCAGTTCTTATTGATATCTGCGGCGGTAAAATATACGCTGCAACGTGCAGTTTCAATGAATCCGGCAGTATTTGCCGGCTGAGTATC
The DNA here is from genome assembly GCA_017461395.1 of Ruminococcus sp. Classification (GTDB taxonomy): domain Bacteria; phylum Bacillota; class Clostridia; order Oscillospirales; family Ruminococcaceae; genus Ruminococcus. The sequence goes on along the minus strand of JAFTYF010000004.1, from coordinate 7,220 downwards.
CGCGGAACTGACGGCAGCATCATCTCCGACAGCGAAATAGATACCGGCGGTACGGTAATAAACAGCCTTGTCTGCAATGAAAACGGAATTTTTATAGGTACGGGAGAAGTCTGCATGACTGTTGACGATTCCGGAAATATTCTGCAAAGCTCCGAAAATGGCATTTCATCTGTGATCGGCTTCTCTGACGGCAGAATTGCCGGAACTTTCTCCGGCAAGGGAAGTGTTATCATCCGTGAACTTGATACCAAAACCCTTGAAGTTTCCGGCTCTGAAACTGAGCTTCCTGAAAATATCAGCGGTGCTTTTATTACTGGAAACGCAGATTATTCCGCCTTTATCATCAATAATTCGGCTGTTTTCGGCATGAAGTCCGCCGATTCCATTGAACGGAAAATAGATCTTGTTTCCTCCGGTCTCACTGGAATAAAAATTATTTGTCCGCTTTCTGACGGTGATTTTATCGCCGCAGACAGTTCCGGTCTTATACGTCTTTCCGTCCGTGATATAGCCGAAATCGGCAATATAAGCGAAATTACTGTTGCCGTTACACGAGATTCTGACAGCATTTCGTCTGCAATATCTGAATTCAACGCAAACAGTACACGTTTCCGCATAAAGCTTGAAGATTACTCGGAAGGAATGGAATACAGCATACAAGGTCATGAAATGGCTTTCGATGAGCTTCATATGGACATAATTTCGGGGAAAAATCCTGATTTGGTTTATCTTGATACTAACGAAACAGCTCTCCTTACGGGCATAGGTGCATTCACTGATCTGTATGAATTTATGGACAGCGACACAATCTTTACCCGTGACGCTTTCCTCAGCAACTATCTCGAAGCCTGCGAAACTGACGGAAAATTTTACTCCATTGAGCCGACTTTTATGATTCAGACTATAGGAGCAAAGAAAAAATACGTCGGAACTTCTGACTGGTCACTTGATGATTTCAGAAGCACTTACGACAATATGCCTGACGGAATGGATCTTTTTGAATCCGGAAACAATGAAAAAGCCGTACTTTCTTTCCTCACAAACGACGGAAATTCATTTGTCGATCACATGAACTTTACCTGTAATTTTGACTCTGATGAATTTATTGGGATTCTCGAATTCGCCGATCAGTTTCCGGCTGTAGATGAGTATGATTTTGAACAAAGATCATGCCGGAATGATACAGCGCTTCTGTCACAGATGTATTTCAGTTCGTTCCGTGACATAAACAAACAGGTTCAGGGAACTTTCGGCAATGAAGAAGTCAGCTTTGCCGGATTTCCTACAAACAGCGGCGAAGGCTCGAAAATGCTGCTTAACAGACGTTTCTCCATTATGGAAAAATCACAGAACAAAGAGGGCGCATGGGAATTTATCACAAGTCTTCTTGACGATTCGCACTACTCATCCATGAGCGACGGTATCCCTGTTACGGAAAAAGGTCTTGAAATTGTAGCAGAAAGTGCACTCGAAAAGCCGTATTTCCTTGAAAAATCCGGAGAAAAAATCTACATAAGCGAAACCTTTACCGACTGGAGCACCGGTCAGGAAATCGCCATAACCCCGATGACTCCGGCAGACAAGGAGCGTTATCTCGAATTCGTCCGGGGCATAAAATCTGTAACATCATCCGTAAGCAGCAGCATGATTTCGTCGATAATCAGCGAGGAAACCGATCTCTATTTTGCCGGAGAATCCACTGCCTCACAAGCGGCTGACATGATACAAAACCGCATATCTATAATGCTCAGTGAAACAGCTTGAAACTACAAAAAACGCCGCAAAATGCGGCGTTTCGTTTTATTCTGATATTATCCAAGTTTGAGAAGCTTTTTCTGGATTTCAAGAGCGTCCATATTTGTAACGCCGTCACCATTTCCGGAAAAATCAGCGTTGAACTTCTGCTGTACGCTAAGAACGTATTCATCGGGATTTCCCACAGACTGCATAATAGCTATGGAATCAGCCAGAGTAAGCTCACCGTCAGTGTTGGCGTCGCCTTCAACAGAGCCAAGAACATCTACATTATCCGCAATTTTTCCTGTACTCATCAGCATTATCCAGTCGATACCGAAGCCAAGATCATCATAGATCCTGTTCACCATTTCAATCTGTTCTTCAAGAGTTACATTTTTATCCGGAGCAACACAAATTCCATTGGTACCATCTTCATTTTCAACGTGCCAATCATAATTATTATCCTTAAGGTAATTTTTCAGTGCCAGTTTATCTTCCTCATCAAGATAAAAATAATATGGCAGATAAGGGGTATAGACAAATGATTCTGTAACAAGATTGATCTCATTTAAATAACGACACTGTCGTGCAATTCCTTTTTCTTTGAGGAAATTGCAGATATCCTTTGCTTCAACAGATGTGATCTCGCCGGATTCTGACTTTATCTGAAAGTTTACAAGTACTCCGTCGGAAAGTTCTCCGGTGTCAAATTTTAAATCTGCTGAACCATTAAGCTCGTTATACTCCTGTACAAGCATTTCTGCATCCTCAGAGTCAAATCCTTCATTACAACCGACAAAGAGAATATCCGGCTGATTTATCAGACCTATCATTGCGTATCTTCCGGAGTCTGTGCGTCCGAAATAAAGGCTGTCATGGTGATAATCCCTGAAAGTACCTTCCGTCAGACTGCATCTGAACATAGAAAAATCCACTTCCATGTAATTTTCTTTTAAATTTTTATAAAACGATGTGCTTGAAGTCTCTGTGAACGGGACAGCATCAGAAGAAAAAGCTGAAAATGAAAGGGAAGCCGCTGCAACTGCCATTGAAAGAGCCGCTGTAATTAATCTTTTTTTCATAAAAATTCTCCTTCCTGTAAATCAAGACGTGTCTGGAAATCTACTTTTTCATTTTAATTATAGCACGCAACTCACCATTTGTCAACTATTTGCACAAAAAAAAAAAAAAACGAATGTATTTTTTGTATATATACACAAAAACACACCCGTTTTTTATATATAATGATTATAAATTCGTTTCCCAGTTCCAGCTGCGAACTTCTAGCTCCTCCAAATTATATGGGGTACGCTGATATACGCAGTAATTCAGCCAGTTCGAGAACATCAGATTCGCCGTGCATCTCCAAGAAAACAGCGGCACATTGTCCGGATCATCGTTAGGGAAATAATTATACGGAATCTGAATATCAATACCCTTGTCAAGGTCACGGCGATATTCATTAGCAAGCGTATCACGGTCGTATTCTGAATGTCCAGTGATGAAATACTGTCTGCCGTTCTTGTTGGCAACTATATGAACGCCGGAAATATCCGAAGATGTGAGGATTTCAAGCTGCGGAATCCTCTCAATATCTTCTCTGCGTATCTCCGTGTTTCTCGAATGTGGAACATAGAATACATCATCAAAACCCCTGAGAAGCTGACAGTTGCTTACCTCTGCCCTGTGCGGGAAAATACCGAACATCTTCTGTTCAAGGGGATATTTCGGTATTCCGAAGTGATAGTAAAGTCCTGCCTGAGCGCCCCAGCAGATATACAGAGTGGAAAAAACGTGAGTTTTGGACCATTCCATGATCTTTGTAATCTCGTCCCAGTAGTCAACAGCTTCATATTCAAGAAGCTCAACCGGAGCACCAGTAATTATCATTCCGTCATAGCGATTATCCTTTATCTCGTCAAAAGTCTTGTAGAAAGCTTCAAGGTGTCCCTGCGAGGTATTACGTGAAACGTGCGAAGCCATCTGTAGGAGTTCAACATCGACCTGAAGCGGCGTATTGCTGAGCAGTCTGAGAAGCTGGCTTTCTGTTTCGATTTTTTTAGGCATGATATTGAGAATGATAACCTTAAGCGGACGGATATCCTGATGCTCAGCCCTGTCCTTTGACATCACAAATATGTTTTCTTCTCCAAGCGTTTTAAATGCCGGAAGTTCAGCTGGTATTCTTATCGGCATAATCATTCTCCTTTCAGGAGGAGCGTTTTTCCCTGTAACTCATGGAAAAGCTTCCTCTCAATTAGTTTTCGTTGTGTTTGCAGTTCTGACAGCCGTTCATGAAGCTGTCGATATTCTCTGCCGTTCTGCTGTCCTGTTCAAGGAAGCGCAGTCTACGGAGACTTTCATATTTTTTCTCATCAGGAAGATCGAACACAGCCGTTTCTATCCCCTTAAGGCAGCTTTTAAAGATAACTGAGCGCACAAGACCGTCGCAGAGAAGAAGTTCTCCGCCGTCGTCGTAGTCGAAGATCACTGTTTTGTCCGGTTTATAGGCATATGCGATAAATCCCACAACCTGTCCGCCGTCGAGTGCCTCGGTGATATGAAGCTCATATCCGGCTGAACGCCTTACAAGCTCCTCGTAGCCCTCAGTACCGAATTTTTCCTGTATTTCGAGCATTTTACTTCTCCTTGCCGATAGCCGTTCTCAAAGCACGAAGTTCCTCGCCAGTAAGCTCACGGAAAGTTCCCGGTTTAAGCATACCAAGCTTCAGCGGGCCAATGCTGATACGGCGCAGACGTGCGACTTCAAGTCCCACAGCCTCGCACATTTTTCTTATCTGACGGTTTCTGCCCTCTTTGATAGTGATGAGTATTACAACACGTCCCTGCTGTTTTTCTTTAACAACAACGCTTGCCGGAAGCGTCTTTCTGCCGTCGATCTCAACACCCTCAGAAAGAGCGACAAGCTGATCGTCATTTATGTCAGGACGGACTGTTACACGGTATGTCTTTGCAATATGACGGCTCGGATGCATGATGCTGTTGGCAAATTCTCCGTCATTTGTAAAGAGAAGAAGTCCCTCCGAATTGCGGTCAAGTCTGCCTACAGGGTATACTCGTTCCTCAACGCCTTCAAGGAGATCCATTACACAGCGTCTGTCGAGTTCATCCGAAACAGTCGTAACATAGCCTCTCGGCTTGTTCATCATAAGGTATATGAAATTCTTTTTTCTGGGGACATAAATTCTCTCGCCGTCGATAGTCACAAGATCCTTATATCCGCATTTATCGCCGACCTTTACGGGACGTCCGTTTATCTTAACACGTCCCTCAGCGATAAGCTGCTCAGCTTTTCTGCGTGAGCACACGCCGCTGTCAGCAATTATTTTCTGAATCCTGATTTTTTCCACTTTATCAACCTTTTCCGTCAGGAGAATATCCTCCCGACCTTTGAAATTATTTTTTCAAACCAATTTTTCTTTTTTGGTGAAGATTTCTGCTTCTTCACGTCAGCATCCTCCTTGGCATAAAGAGGAATTCTTCTGATCTCACGTCCGCCGAAGCTTATTTCAAGCTGAGCTGCTTCATCTCCGCAATTTACCGGAGCATACACAAACGGCGGAGCTATCACACGGAAGCTGATTTTCTCCGGATCAATTCCGGCAGACGTCACCGTTACGGGAAGCTCTCTCAGGGCAACAGTCAGCTTATCGCTTTCAGCACCGGCGAGATCAAGCTCAAATTCGTCCGGAAGCTGAATTTCCGTTTTTCTGACACAGCTGAATCCATAATCATAAAGTCTGCTGTGATCTTCCCAGTCATTGCGGTCGTTGAGCGTTACGCAGATAAGTTCCATTCCGTCACGGCTGCAAGCTGAAACAAGACATCTTCCGGCTTCGTCGGTAAATCCAGTTTTCACGCCATAAACGCCGTCGCACATAGTAAGCAGCTTGTTTGTATTCTTAAGCCACCTTTTGTAGGGCGGATTTCCGAATTCAAGCTGAATGGAGGTCTGCGAGCATATCTCACGGAACATCTCATTTTTCAGTGCTTCTCTTGCAAGGATCGCCATGTCGTATGCGGACGAGCCATGACCCTCACCCTCAAGTCCGGAGGGCGTAACGAAAAAAGTCCTTGAAAGTCCAATTTTTCGTGCTCTATCGTTCATCATTCCGGCAAAAGCCTCGATACTTCCGGCTATTTTAACTGCCGCAGCGTTGGCGGCGTCATTACCGGAGGGCAGAAGCATTCCACAGCAAAGGGCATACTTTGTAACAATATCCCCTTCACGAAGTCCCATAGATGAGCCTTCTACCTTTATTGCCTCGCTGTCAACCACGAATTCTTCATGAAGATCGCCGCTTTCAAGGCACAGAAGCGTCGTCATTATTTTTGTAGTGCTTGCCATAGGAAGCTTTTTGCTGCTGTTCCTCTCATAAATGATCTCGCCGGTATCGGCAGAGATCAGAACTGCCGCTTTCGCCGATATTTCAGGCTCTTCGGCACAGCAGACCACTCCGCTGTGAAACGACAGGATCCCCAGTGCAATAAGTATCGCCGCAAACACTGAACATAGCTTTTTCATTTACATACCCCCACAAAAGACGTGCTCTTGTGTAAAGGATATGCGGATTATCGGAATGTTATTCCGCAGCCGGCTCTGCAACTTCCTCAGCAGCAGCCTTCTTTGCTTCCTTCTTCTTGTTGATGATTCCCTGAATCTTTTCAACGATAGCCGGAGCCTTCTCGATAGCGTTGCCGATAGGATCGTTTGAAGGAGTCATTGATACCATTTTTGCTGTACCGTCGGGAGATACAACGAGAAATCCCTCAGGCTTGATTGAAACTCCGGCACCTGCGCCGCCGCCGAAAAGATTCTTGTCGTACTTTGAAGGAAGATCTGATCCGCCTGACGCAAAGCCATATGATACCTTAGAAATCGGAATGATAGTCGTACCGTCATCAAGCTTTATGGGATCGCCGATAATTGCGTTGACATCAGCCATTTCCTTGATTTTTTCCATTGAAATTCCTAAAAGATCGCTTACCGATGTTTTACCTGTATTCATAATAAAAACCTCAATTCTGTATTATTTCTGCGCTGCGGCAGATTTTTTTGCTTTAATTTTTCTGATTTTACCGGGAATAAATACCCGAAATATAAATGTTATCAGGAACCATAATCCTGCTATAACAAACGTACCTGCACGGAAGCGAAGCTTAAACGCCGCATCGTATCTGCCCTTTTTCACACCGAAAGCAGGCTGGATATCGACTGTTTTAAGCTTTACCGTGAAAATCCGGCTCATCTGGGCAATTCCCCGATAAGTAATGGCGCTGAGCCTTCCGTAATTGAGAGCGCATTTGTAAGCGTCCTCGTTAGCTATCACAAAATCAATGTAAAGATCAGTGAATTTGAATGCTTTGAAGATCAGACAAAGTGGATTTTTTGCGCTTCCCCATATATCAAGGAGCATATCCACTAGCTCGTCCAGCGATTTTTTTTCTTTTTCTTTCTTTTT
>JAFTYF010000043.1 GCA_017461395.1 Ruminococcus sp. | reverse complement strand
ATGCCCTACTTGCGGAAGAACAAGAATTGATCTCGTTAAGGCTGCAAAAGCGGTTGAAGCGGCTGTTAAGAATATGGACAAGAATATTACCGTTGCTGTTATGGGCTGCGTAGTAAATGGCCCTGGAGAAGCAAGAGAAGCTGATATCGGAATTGCTGGCGGTGACGGATGTGCTGTAATCTTCAAAAAGGACGGAACACAGCGAAAAATCAAGGAGGAGGACATTGTCTCCGAAATTCTTGCGGAGATCGAAAAGCTTTGATGTATGAATATTAATCTGGCTGAATTTCTTAAAGACTGCGGCGCTGAAATTCCGGAAAGCATACGCTGCGGCGAAATTTTTAAAATTACATATTCTGATAAGCTGGACAGCATAACGTTTTTCGCTCATTATGATAAAATAGTCCCCTCAGAGGATATCTTTGTTTTTGAAAAAGCTGCTGAAGAAGCTATAAAAATTGAAAAAATCCGTTTGCAGTGCCGATATCCTGAGACATCGTTCGGAGTGAACTGCTATGAGGAGCTTATAAAGCTTCTCAAAAGGGATATTGCAGTTGTAAATGGATTTCTTGACGACGCTGAGGTATCATTGCAAGGTGATTGTCTTGATATCAAGCTTGCTCACGGCGGTATGGAAATTCTCACGAAATTCGATTTCAGCGGAAGTTTTTCACGAATGATTTACAATCTTTTTGGAGTAAGAGTTTCAGTTTCGCTTATCGGAGAAACCGCAATATCTGCTGATGAATACGATGAGCTTATGGAAAAGTATGAAGCCGAGCTTCCTGATTACAGCAGTCAGCTTATTCCTCCGAAATCAGATGAAGAAAAGCGTGAGGAGGCAATAAAAGCTTCAATTCCGACAGTATCCATAGATATCGGTTCTATGAATACTGAATTTGATGCGGAGTCCGCTGAAATTCTCAAAGGCAAAGCGATCCGTGAAAAGCCGGTTTCCATAAATGAAGCAGTAAAAGGTCTTGGTGAACGAGCTGTTGTTGTCGGAGATATTTTTGATTCCGAAACAAAGGAACTCCGCAATGAAAAGACTGTTGTTACCTTTGATATTACAGATTACAGCGGTTCTCTCAAAGTAAAGATATTCGGCTCTAACAAGGAAATTGAGGAAATGAAGCTCTCTGGTCTTAAAAAGGGTATGACGCTTCTCGTAAGCGGAAAAGTTGATTACGATAACTTTGCAAGGGATATTGTACTGAATCCTAACTCTATTATTAAGGTAAAACGTATCCCGAAAATGGATACATATCCTGAAAAGCGTGTTGAACTTCACTGTCATTCAAATATGTCTGCAATGGATGCTGTAACTGATCCGGTTACGCTGATAAACAGAGCTGCACAGTGGGGGCATCAGGCAATGGCTATAACCGATCACGGATGCGTACAGGCATTTCCTGATTGTATGTACAATATGCCGAAGAACTTCAAGGTCATCTACGGTATGGAAGCATACGTTGTCAACGACATTGAACGTGATATGGTTATGTATGGTGATGACAGCCGTTCCTTTGACGATGAAATAATAATTTTTGACGTCGAAAGTACGGGACTTAATTTCCGTACTGACAGATTAACGGAAATAGGTGCTGTGAAGCTGAAAAATCTTCAGGTCGTTGACAGCTTCAATACAAAGGTAAACCCTGGAAAACATATTCCGGAAAAAATCACTGAACTTACCGGTATCAGCGATGATGATGTAAAGGATGCGCCGGATGAAGCTGAAGCTATGCGGAAATTCATGGAATTCTGCGGAGACAAGCCTGTTCTTGTAGCGCATAATGCACGTTATGATACGAACATGATCAATCAGGTGTGCAAAAGGCAGAATATTACATTTGATTATTCATGGATAGATACGCTTGTAATGTGTCAGTCTATGCTCCCCGAAATGGGCAGACACAGACTGAATCTTGTTGCAAAGCATTTAAAGCTTGGCAAATTCGATCATCACCGTGCTTCTGATGATGCACTCATGCTTGCAAAAATTTATATAGAGCTTGCAGGCAGACTTATAAACGATCGTGGTTTTAAGTCTCTTAATGAACTGAATAAACTTGCGTATGAGATAGAAACTAAAAAGCTAAAAAGCTATCATCATATCATCCTTGCCCGAAATCAGGCAGGACTTAAAAATCTTTACAGACTTGTTTCGTTCAGCAACCTCGATTATTTCTACAAGAAACCGCTTATTCCGAAATCTGTATTGATTGAACATCGTGAGGGACTTATCTTTGGAAGTGCCTGCGAAGCCGGTGAACTGTTTCAGGCAATTCTTGATATCCGTGATGAAGAATATATCAAGAAAATAGCGTCATTTTATGATTATCTGGAAATACAGCCGATCGGCAATAATGAATTCATGGTTCGTGACGGAAAAGCTGAAAATGATGAGGAGCTGATGCAATACAACCGTGAAATTGTTGAACTGGGTGAAAAACTCAATATTCCGGTATGTGCTACCTGTGATGTTCACTTCATCGACCAGAAGGATGCAGTATTCCGTAAGATAATTCTCACAAGCATGGGCTTCAAGGATGCTGAAAATCAGGCGCCGCTTTATTTCAGAACTACCGATGAAATGATGGCTGAGTTTGAATATCTCGGTGCTGACAAGGCAAAGGAAGTCGTTATAACGAACACAAACCTTATTGCTGATATGATCGAGGAAGTACGTCCTATTCCTAAGGGAACATTCACGCCAACCATTGAGGGCGCAGAAGAGGAGCTTAAACAAATCACAACTGATAAGGCTCATGAAATTTATGGTGATCCGCTGCCTGAGCTTGTGGAGAAACGCCTTGACAGAGAATTATCCTCAATTATCAAGCATGGATTTTCTGTTCTTTATATCATCGCACAGAAGCTTGTATGGAACTCAGTTGAAAACGGCTATCTTGTTGGTTCACGAGGCTCAGTAGGTTCGTCGTTTGTTGCCTCAATGGCTGGAATTTCAGAAGTAAATCCGCTTCCGCCGCATTATGTCTGTCCTAAGTGCAAACACAGCGAATTCATGCTGGACGGAAAATATGGCTCTGGATTTGATCTTCCTCAGAAGAATTGTCCGGAATGCGGAACAGATATGTCCCGTGATGGCCATGATATCCCGTTTGAGACCTTCCTCGGATTTGACGGTGACAAAGCTCCTGATATTGATCTGAATTTCTCGGATGAATATCAGTTTTACGCTCATCGTTATACAGAGCAGCTTTTCGGGAAATCAAATGTGTTTAAGGCTGGAACGATTTCTGTTCTTGCGGATAAAACGGCTTATGGTTATGTAAAAAAATATTGTGAAGAAAATGGAATCATACTTAATAATGCTGAAATGAATCGTCTTGCGATAGGCTGTACCGGGATTAAAAAGACTACCGGACAGCATCCCGGAGGAATGGTTGTTGTTCCTTCTGATTACGATGTTTACGATTTCACTCCGGTACAGCATCCGGCTGATTCTGCTGATTCTGATATTATTACGACGCATTTTACGTTCAATTCGCTTCATGATACAATTTTGAAGCTTGATGAACTCGGTCACGTTGTACCAACGCTTTACAAGCATCTTGAAGATCTTACAGGAATAAAAATAAAGGATGTTCCGGCTACTGATCCGCAGGTAATAAGAATGTGTACCAACTGCGACGCTCTAGGAGTTACACCTGAAGAAATATACTGCGAAACAGGAAGTCTTGGAATTCCTGAAATGGGAACTGGCTTCACAATACAGATGCTTCTTGATGCAAAACCAACTAAATTCAGTGACTTTTTGCAGATTTCCGGACTTTCACACGGAACTGATGTATGGCTGGGCAATGCAAAGGATCTCATCAATCAAGGAATATGCACGATTTCTGACGTTATCGGAACACGAGACAGTATTATGACATACCTGATTTACAAAGGCGTTGAATCAAAAATGGCATTTCAGATAATGGAGTGGACAAGAAAGGGTAAGGCACCGAAACAATTTACTCCGGAAATAATCGAGATGCTCAAAGAAAACAATGTTCCGGAATGGTATATTGAAAGCTGTCTGAAAATAAAATATATGTTCCCTAAGGCTCATGCGGCAGCATATGTTATTGCAGCTATCAAGCTTGGCTGGTTCAAGCTGTACAAGCCTCTTGAATACTACGCTACTTATTTTTCAGTGCGAGGCGATGATTTCGATGCTGAGCTTGCTGTAAAAGGCAGACAAGCTGTTGCTGCCCGTATCGAAGAACTTAAAGCTCTCGGAAACGAGCGCAGCAAAAAGGAAACAGATCTTTATGATATGCTTCTTATCATCAATGAAATGCTGGCAAGAGGATATGAATTTTTGCCGGTAGATGTTTTCAAATCTCATGCCGTTGATTATCTTGTAGAAGACGGAAAACTGAGGATCCCATTCTCAGCAATGAGCGGAATAGGCGAAACTGCTGCACGAAGTCTTTATGATGCAGTTCAGAACGGAGGTTTCATATCAGTAGAGGAGCTTCAGGAAATGAGCGGTGTGTCAAAAACAACAATTGATATGTTAAAAAGTACAGGTGCATTCGGCGATCTGCCTGAATCCGCACAGCTGTCACTTTTTTAGCTTGACTTTTTCTTGGTAATATGTTATCATGTTATCATGTTAGCACGATAAAGTGAATAAACACTTAAATCGTTTGTTATAAAAGGAGGAATATTATGCGTAACTACGATCTGATCACTCCAGAGGGCACTAAGGATCTGCTTTTCGGTGAGTGCATAATCAGAAGAAATATAGAAAAAACTCTGCTTAAAATCTTCAAGAGCAGAGGATACAGCGAAATGATTACACCCGGACTTGAATTCTTTGATGTATTCAATCTTAATTCGCCTTATTTCCCACAGGAAAATCTCTATAAGCTCACTGACAGCAAGGGCAGACTTCTTGTAATGCGTCCTGATTCAACAATGCCTATTGCACGAGTTGTTGCAACTCGTCTGCGCGATACAATGCTTCCGCTTAAGCTTTGTTACAATCAGACTGTCTATCGTACCGAACCTGCTCTTAAGGGAAGAAGTGATGAAATAGTACAGTCAGGAATTGAACTTATCGGTTCGGAACTTAAAATCGCTGATCTTGAAGTTATCTCAACTGCAATCGAAGCACTCCGTTCTTTTGATATGGAGTTCTCTATCGAGATCGGTCATATCGGAATCTTCAAGGAACTTGTCGGAAAACTCGATGTTTCTGACCATATCAAGGAAAAAATCCGTCGTAATATCGAGACAAAGAACTTCCCGGCACTTAATGATCTTCTCGATTCACTTGGAAACAGTCCTGTTATTACAGCATTAAAGAAGCTTCCGGCGCTCTTCGGTGGAGAGGAAGTCTTTGAGAAGGCTGAGGAGCTTATGCCAGATGAAAAAATCAAGCGTATTCTGGATGAACTTCGTGAAATATACCGTGATTCATGTGAGATATGTGGAAATGCTGGCAGCATCACAGTTGATCTCGGACTTGTAAATAAGACAGATTACTACACCGGACTTATCATAAAAGGCTATTTACAGGGACACGGTGAGGAAGTAATCTCCGGCGGAAGATATGACAGACTTATATCTGAGTTCGGTTATGACATTCCTGCTGTAGGTTTTGCAATGAATGTGAACGGTGTTGCAAAGGCTATTGAAAAATATGGGATCCTTCCTTCCTTACCAGTTCCGGATGTACTCGTATATGCTCCTGAGGGATGTGAAGTCGAGGCATTCAGAACAGCTCAGGAATTCAGAGATCAGGGCATGATCGTTGAAAATGCATTGTATGAAGATCTTGAATCAGCAAGGGCGTACGCAATTGATAAGAAGATTGCAAAATTTGTCGTTGTAGACAGTAAATCCTACGAGGAGGAAATGGAATGAATAAACCTATAAGAATAGCTCTAACAAAGGGCAGACTTGAAAAAGATACTGTTGGACTTCTTGAAAAGCTTGGCTTTGACTGTACTGCTGTAAGAGAAAAGGGCAGAAAGCTTATTCTTCCTGTTCCTGACGGAAATCTTGAAGTTGTTCTTGCAAAGGCAAACGACGTTATTACATATGTAGAACACGGTGTTTGTGATATCGGTGTTGTAGGCAAGGATACGATCATGGAAATGGACGGAAAATTCTATGAGCTTGTAGATCTCGGCTTTGGCAGATGTAAATTTGCACTTGCGACAAAGAAGGATTATGATTTTTACAGCGGATACGGAATTAAGACTATAGCAACAAAATACCCCAATGTTTCACGCCGTTTCTTCGAGAAAAAAGGCATGGATACAGAAATAATCAAGATCGAAGGGTCTGTTGAACTTGCTCCGCTGCTTGAACTTGCAGACGGTATTGTAGATATTGTTGAAACTGGAACAACACTCAAGGAGAATGGTCTTGAAGTAATCGAAGATGTTGCACCTATCTCCGCAAGACTTATCGCAAATACAGTAAGTCTTAAAATGAGACAGGCTGAGATAGAAAATCTTATTAAACTGATAGAGGAGAACCTGTAATGAAGAAAATATACGCAGACGGTATTGCAGAAGCCGAATTTCTCGCTGATCTTAAAAAGAGAAGCGGTGAAACAAATAAAAAGGTTGAGGAAGTCGTAAGAGAAATAATTGAGAACGTCAAGGAAAACGGCGATGACGCTGTAAAGAATTACACTCTTAAATTTGACGGAAATCTTCCTCAGTATTATGAAGTTCCAAGAGATGTAATAAATGATGCACTTACAGAAGCAGACGAAGATTTTGTCAATGCACTTCTGAATGCACAGGCTAATATCGCAGATTTTCACCAGAAACAGGTAGAGCAGAGCTTCATTGCTCCGAAGGAAAACGGAGTTATTCTCGGACAGAGAATAAGAGGTCTCGAAAGAGTAGGACTTTACGTTCCGGGCGGTACAGCCGCATATCCTTCAAGCGTACTTATGAACGCAATTCCCGCAAAGATCGCTGGAGTAAAGGAAATCGTCATGGTTACACCACCTCTGAAAGACGGCACACCTAACAAGGACATTCTCGTTGCAGCTGCGATCTGCGGTGTTGACAGAGTATTTCTTTCAGGCGGCGCACAGGCTATTGCTGCTCTTGCATACGGTACAGAGGAAATTCCAAAGTGCGACAAGATAGTAGGTCCCGGAAATATTTACGTTGCAACAGCAAAAAAGCTTCTTTATGGTGTTGTTGACATTGATATGATTGCAGGTCCCAGTGAAATTCTTGTTATCGCAGATGAAACTGCTGAACCAAAGTTTGCTGCTGCTGATCTTATGTCACAGGCTGAGCATGATGTTCTTGCATCCTCAATTATGGTGACTACCAGCGAGGAAATTGCAGACAGAACAATCGAAGAAATAAACCGTCAGAAGGAATATCTCTCCAGAAAGAGCATTATTGATAAATCACTTGAGGATTACGGCGCAATGATAATCGTTCAGACTCGTGAACAGGCTGTTGCACTTGCTAATGAAATTGCTCCTGAGCACCTTGAAGTTCTCATGAAGGATCCTATGGAGCTTATCGGTGCACTCGACAATGCCGGATCTGTATTCCTTGGTCACTGGTCATCTGAACCTCTCGGTGACTACTATGCCGGCCCGAATCACGTTCTTCCCACAAGCGGAACAGCACGATTCTTCTCGCCGCTCGGAGTAGCAAGCTTTACAAAGCGTTCAAGTTATATTTACTACACACAGGAAGCTCTCAGAGAAGCAAAGGATGATATCGTTCTTATTGCTGAAAGAGAAGGACTTACTGCACACGCAAACGCAATAAAAGTAAGATTTGAGTAATATTAATTTTCACCGCACAGGGCTGAAACTGCACTGTGCGGTATTCCCGTAATCTGAAGAAAAGGAAAGAATATCAATGGGATATGAACTTAACAGAAAGCTGAAGGATCTTGTACCTTATGAGCCGATCACAGGAAATTATAAAATCAGACTTGACGCAAACGAAAGCTGTTTTGATCTCAGCAGCGAGCTTAAAGAAAAGATCTGCCGCAGCATAACAGAGATAAATTTCAATCGTTATCCGGATTGTATCGCAAAGAAGCCTGTTAAGGCGTTTTCAGAGCTTTACAATGTTCTGGAGGAACTCATCACTGCCGGAAATGGTTCCGATGAGCTTATAAGTGTAATTACAAGCTGTTTCTTTGAAAGCGGAGATACTATTGTCAATGTGTCGCATGACTTTTCCATGTATGGATTTTATGCTCAGCTTTATGAAGTAAACGTCTGCACTTATCAGAAGAATGAGGATCTCACTATAGATTCCGACAAGCTCATTGCATTCTGCAAGGAAAGTAATGCAAAGGGACTTATTTTCTCGAATCCATGTAATCCTACATCCTTAGGACTTGATAAGGACGCTGTAAGAAAAATCATAAACTCTCTTGAAGATTGTCTTGTAATTCTTGATGAAGCATATATGGATTTCTGGGATCAGTCACTTCTTGACGAGGTAAGCAGGTACGATAATCTTATTATACTCAAGACCTGCTCAAAAGCTATCGGAATGGCAGCAGTAAGATTCGGATTTGCTGTATCGAACAGAACAATAACAAATGCGATAAGAGCTGCTAAATCGCCGTACAATAACGATTCTGTGGCTCAGACAATAGTTGCAGATATACTTTCAGAAAAGGAATATCTGAAAAAATGCTGCGATGTAATTACTGAAAACACAAAAAAGCTTTACGAGGATATAATTTCAATCAATGAAGAATGTTCATGTTTTGAAAAAGTATATGAGCCACGTACCAACTTTGTATTTGTAAAAACAGACAAATTCCAGGAAATATATGAATTCCTGCTTGAAAATTCAATAGCTGTAAGAAAGTTCAGCGGCTATCTCAGAATAACAGCCGGCAGTGAATCTGAAAATACAGAGCTGATAAAAACATTGAGGAGGTATTTCAGTATATGAGTAAAGAAAATAATGTACGTTTTGGCTCTGTCAAACGTAAAACAATGGAAACAGATATTGAAATATCTGTTACTCTCGACGGAAAAGGAAATTCCGATATTCATACAGGTATCGGCTTCTTCGACCATATGCTGACTGCGCTTTCAAAGCACAGCGGAATCAGCATGAGCATTCACGTTGTGGGCGATCTTGATGTAGACTGTCACCACACTATTGAAGATACAGGTATTGCTCTCGGACAGGCACTCGGAAAAGCTCTTGGTGCGAAATCAGGTATTGTCCGCTATGGAACTGCATATATCCCTATGGATGAATCTCTTGCAATGGCAAGTCTTGATCTTTCAAACAGACCGTTCCTTGTATTCAACTGTCCGTTTACAAATCAGAGCTGCGGTAATTATGATCTTTGCATGACAGAGGAGTTCTTCCGTGCATTTGCATTTAATTCCGGAATGACACTCCACATAAATCTTATGTACGGCAGCAACGATCATCATAAAGCAGAAGCGGTTTACAAGGCAGTTGCCCATGCACTGAAAACAGCCGTTTCATACAATAGTGACGGCTCAACACTCTCAACGAAAGGAGTTCTCTGATGATTGCAATAATTGACTACGGCGCAGGAAATATATTCAGCGTTAAAAATGCACTTGACTACCTCGGACTTGAAAGTGCCCTTGTATCAGATAAAGAAGCCGTACAGAATGCAGATGCTGTAATTCTTCCCGGTGTCGGAGCATTTCCGGCAGCTATGGAAAAGCTTGCTGCTACAGGCCTTATCGATACAATAAAGGAAGAAGCTGCAAAAAAGCCTTTTCTCGGAATCTGTCTCGGAATGCAGCTTATATTTGAAAAAGGATATGAGTTCGGTGAATGTGACGGTCTTGGACTTATCAGCGGAGATGTCCGCAAAATGGAGGCTCCTGATCTGATTATTCCGCACATGGGCTGGAATAAACTCGAAAAACTCAATGACTGTCCGCTGCTTGAAGGCATCGGTGATGATGAGTATGTATACTTCGTTCATTCCTACAAGGCTCACTGTGATGACAAGGATATTGCAGCATTTTCAGAATACGGCGGAAAAGTTCCGGCACTTGTATATAACGGAAAATTCGTGTACGGAGCACAGTTCCACCCCGAGAAATCCGGCAATACAGGGTTGAAAATCCTTAAAAATTTCGGAAATTTAATCAAGTGATTTTTTCGGAGGGAAATATGAAATGTCCTGAATGCAATAAAGAAATGAAAAAAGGTGAAGTAAAAGCGTCGGGAGGCACATTTTCTGAAATAGGAACAACTCTCAGATGGATTCCAGATGAAAGCAAAAGAAAGTTTTTCAAGAAAGGTGCTGTATCGCTTCATCTTTACGGTAAAGGCTGGTATTGCGACGAATGTATGAAGGTTCTTGCAGCCTTTGATGAGAGATAACGGGGGATTCGCATGACAAAT
Organism: Ruminococcus sp.; assembly: GCA_017461395.1. Lineage (GTDB taxonomy): Bacteria > Bacillota > Clostridia > Oscillospirales > Ruminococcaceae > Ruminococcus. The sequence goes on along the minus strand of JAFTYF010000043.1, from coordinate 16,108 downwards.
AAACTAATAATTGTCGAGGGACTGCCTTGTTCAGGAAAGAGTACAACTGCAAAATTCATTGCTGATCAACTCGGTTTTTCCTTTATTGACGAGGGGACCGGAAATCATCCTTCTGATTATGAATGTCACGCTTATCTTACTGACAATGACCTTAAAATATTTTCTGATTCTGAACGTAATCAGATAGTAGAAAAATGCGAAATAAAGTCAGGCGGATATATCGTAAAGCTTGAGAATTTCAACAATAAACTCTTTGAAAAGCTCCTGAAGTATAAAATATACGATTTTCTCCCATGGGAGAAAGAAAAACCTGTAATGCTTGATAAATGGCGTGAATTTGTACAAAATTACGGTGATAACAGATACGTTTTCAACTGTGTTTTTCTGCAGAATCCAATGTGCGAAACAATGATGCGATTCGGCTTCAGCAAGGAAGTTTCGTTCACACACATAGCTGAAATCGCTGAAATAATCAAACCGCTTGCACCAGTTATTGTTTATCTCAAAAATAATGATGTCTATGACAGCGTAAAAAAAGCTTCTGCTGAACGTGGAGATGAATGGCTCAGGGCAGTAATTGACTATCACTGTGAAGGAGAATACGGACAGCAACATAAACTTAAAGGATTTGAAGGATATATTAATGCACTCAAAGAAAGACAGCAACGTGAGATTGATATTCTCAGCAAGCTTGATATTGAAACTATTGTCCTTGATAATCCTCAGCATGATTGGAACAAAGTGTATTCAGAATTAATTACCAAGTTAAGAATAATAGGAGAAAAAAATGATAATTTTACCTGCAATTGATATTAAAGACGGCAACTGTGTCCGTCTTTTCAAAGGCGATTTTTCCACTGTTGAGAAAGTAGCCTCAGATTATCTTGAAACTGCAAAGAGCTTTGAAGCTGCCGGCAGTGAATGGATTCACATGGTTGACCTCGACGGAGCAAAAGAGGGAAGACCTGTAAACACAAAGATTTACACTGATGTTGCTGAAAAAACAAATCTCAAAGTTGAGCTTGGCGGCGGAATCAGAAGTCTTGAAACTATTGACGAGTACCTTAAAATGGGTATTACAAGAGTAATCCTCGGCTCTGTTGCACTGAAAAATCCTAAGCTTGTAAGCGATGCCGTTGAGAAATTCGGCAGTGAAAAAATCGTCGTAGGGATTGACGCAATGAACGGCATGGTCGCTACAGAGGGCTGGCTTGAAAGCTCTGATGTGAACTACATCGACCTTGCAAACAAAATGATTGAAGTCGGTGTGAAGTACTTCATTTTCACTGATATTTCCAAGGACGGCACTCTCAGCGGTGTAAATGTGGAGCAGTTAAAGGCTCTTGCTGACGCTACCGAGGGACGTGCAAATATCGTGGCAAGCGGCGGAGTTCACACAATGGCAGATATTATAGCCTGTAAGGAAATGGGACTTTACGGCACAATATGCGGAAAGTCGATATATAAAGGCACTCTGAATCTTCGTGAAGCGATAGAATACTCGGTTAAATGATAAAAAATAAGATGTTATAAAGGGAGTGAAATAATGCTTGCAAAAAGAATAATTCCCTGTCTTGACGTGCGAAACGGCAAGGTTGTAAAGGGAGTAAATTTTGAGGGAATACGAGATGTTGGCGATCCTGTTGAGTGTGCCGCAGAGTACAACAAACAGGGTGCAGATGAAATCGTATTCTATGATATAACAGCATCTTACGAGGGCAGGGGAGTTTTCCTTGATGTTGTCCGTGAGACAGCGAAAAAGGTTTTTGTTCCGCTTACAGTCGGCGGCGGAATCACAACTGTTGACGATATCCGTGAAACGCTTCGTGCCGGTGCAGATAAGGTTTCCGTAAACTCTCAGGCTGTGAAGAATCCTCAGCTTATCCGTGACGGAGCTGATATTTTCGGCAGTCAGTGTATCTGTGTGGGAATTGACGCAAAGAAAATTGCTGACCACAAATGGACGGTGTACATCAACGGCGGACGAGTTGATATGGGAATCGACCTTATCGACTGGGTTCACACAATTGAAAAGCTTGGTGCAGGCGAGATATGCCTCAACTCCATTGATGCTGACGGAACAAAAGAAGGCTTTGATATTGAAATGCTGAAAGCTGTCTGCGATAATTGCAGTATTCCAGTTATTGCCAGCGGCGGAGCCGGAAAAATCAATGACTTCTACGAAGTGTTTGAGAAAACGGGAGCAACTGCGGCTCTTGCGGCTTCTCTGTTCCATTTCAGAGAGCTTACCGTGGGCGAGGTTAAGGATTATTGCAGAGAACGTGGAGTAATCGTGAGGTAAATATATGGAAATACTTATTATCGTAAGTATAATTCTTTCATTTGCTATACTGTTTGCAGGATTTTATATGAAATATCAGGCACCGAAGGATGAACAGATGAAAATGGGGCTTCGTACTGAACGTGCCAAAGCAAGTCAGGAGACATGGGCATATGCAAACCGTAACTGCGGCAGATATTGTCTTATATTCGGAGGCATAGGCTTGGCATTGAGTATAATTTCATTGCTTGTTTATGCTTTTGCGGGTGATGATTGGGGAAGAATTCTGGCTGTAATTACCCCTGCCGTTATATGTGTTGGAACAAGTAGTGCAGTTAATGTTGTCAACAATGGACTTTGCAGTAAATTTGATGAAAACGGCAGACTGAAAGAAATGAAGTGATAATATGATTGAATACAGAGATACTCATGATTTTACAAAAGAAGAGCTTGAGAGGCTGTTTCTTTCGGTGGAATGGTCATCGGGACATTATCCTGACAAGCTTGTAATCGCTATGAAGAATTTCAGTACTGTTTACAGTGCATGGGACGGCGACAGACTTGTCGGAATGATATGCGCAATGGACGATGGAATAATGACGGCATATGTTCATTATCTGCTCATTGAACCTGACTATCAGGGACAGGCTATCGGACGAAAGCTTGTAGAAATGGTGAAAGAAAAGTATAAAGATTATCTTCGTCTTATCGTAATTGCATACGATACGGAGATGAACTTCTATGAAAACTGCGGTTTTGAGAAATCTGACGTTTCATCGCCGATGTTTATAACATCGTTGTGGACCTGAAAGGGTGGGAATGTATGTTTGAAATCCTGTTGATTATTATGATTATTATATCAGTTGCAGCAATAGCCGGCGGATATATTATGAGATATCAGGCACCGAAGGATGAGCAGATGAAAATGGGGTTTCGTACTGAATCTGCAAAAGCAAGTTCTGAGGCATGGGCGTATGCAAATCGTACTTGTGGAAAAAACTGGCTTACAACTGGTCTTATAGAATTATTTTTAGGAATTCCTATTTTATTTCTCATGTATTACTTTAAAGGAGAACATTCTGCACAGGTGTTGTCATTTGTTTATGTAATAGCTGAAATAATATTTCTTGTAATTGCTGTTACATCGGTACAAAAGGAAATAAAAAATAAATTTGATGAAAGCGGAAGATTAAAGGAGAACGAGTAAATCATGATTAAAATTGACATCAATGACCTTGACAGATTCTTTGAAAAAGGGGAGCTTATTCCGGCAATCTGTTATGAGGTCAATACAAAAACTGTTCTGATGCTTGCATATATGAACAAGGAAAGCCTGAAAAAAACGCTCGAAACCGGCTATACATGGTTCTGGAGCCGTTCACGTCAGGAATACTGGAATAAAGGTGCAACATCCGGTCATCTTCAGAAGGTCGTATCAATCTACGGCGACTGCGACAATGATACACTGCTTGTAAACGTGGAGCAGACTGGAGTTGCCTGTCATACAGGAAGCTACAGCTGCTTCTTCAATGAAATTTATAATACGGAGGAATAAAAAATGAATGTTTACCACGAAATTTTTGAAGTAATCAAGGAAAGAAAAAAGCAATTTGAGGGCGGAACAGCCGCTGAAAATTCTTACACCTGCTATCTTTTTGATAAGGGAGTAGATAAAATCTGCAAGAAAATCGGTGAGGAAGCTACTGAGACAGTCATTGCTGCAAAAAATAACGACAATGATGAACTCATGAACGAGATCAACGATCTTCTTTATCATGTAATGGTACTTTGTGCAAATCAGGGACTTGAATGGACTGACGTTGAAAGAGTACTTGATGAAAGAAACGAAAAGATCGGCAATCTCAAGAAATTCCATACTGTAGACAAAAATTCATAAAAATGAGGAGAGCGAAAGCTCTCCTTTATTTTTTACGGTAATCCTTAGGCAGAATATTGTAATAAGCCTTGAAAGCCGCTGTAAATTTACTCTGACTTTCATAGCCGACATTCTTACTTATTTCGGCGATACTCATATCAGTTTCGATCAGAAATCTTGCCGCAGATTCCATACGATGTTCTTTGATATGTGAAGCAATAGAGCTTCCATAGACTGATTTAAACAGTGTTTTAAGTGTTGTAGGATTAATAAGAAATTTCCGTGCCAGTTCATCAATGGTTATATGCTGGCTGATATTTTCCATAAGATAATCATGTACCTGATGAATGATCTCGACTTGTTCCGACTCATGAGAGATCATATGCACGACATCATGAAGCTTTGTTTCACCTTGTTCAGGGCAGGCTATTTCCATAATTTGTTCTATCATCTGATGCAGAAGTCTGCTTTCTTCGTTATTAGCAGAGCGATAGTAGACCTCCTTGCCTACACGGCGACAGACGATAAGTCCGCTGTTTTTAAGCGGTCTGAGATGATGTGATACTGCCGGACTGGACATATTAAGCAGAGCCGAAATGTTTATAACACATTCTTCGCAGTGGCAAAGAAGCCAGAAAATACGAATTCTTGTAGCGTCTCCGAGCTGTTTGAATATATCGGCGGCGATCTGAAAATTATTTATGTATCCAACTTGTTTCTGTATTACATCGATTTCATTTATTATTCCGTGATTATGAGGAAGAGTACTGCTCATTTATTATGTTCCTTTCATTTGAAATTTTAGTCCTTCCGGAAATTAATTTCATCCATTCAGGTATAAAAGCTTCTATTATATTGACATTATGATCTGAATATATTATACTACAAACAGAACGATTAATCAAGTACTTAATCGTATAATAATTTTCAAGGAGGATCTTTTTATGAAAAAGATATTTAAAATTGAAGTAGACTGCGCTAACTGTGCAAATCTTATGGAGACTGCTGCGAATAAAATCGACGGAGTATCATCAGCAACAGTAAGCTTCATGACACAGAAAATGACAGTTGATTTTGAGGACGGAAGCAATCCTGACAAAGTAATGAAAGCTGTTCTCAAGGCGTGCAGAAAAATCGAACCTGACTGCGAAATTGAATTCTGAAAGTCTGAGGAGGAACTTCTTCTATGCAGGAACTTATAATAAATATATTGCTGTGCGTTATAATAATAACCGCCGCAGGACTTCTGATTTTCGTAGGAAGCCGCAAAGACGGCATGAAGAAAAAACAGAAAAAAACAATGATACGGATTCTGATATGTGCATCTGTTCTTCTGATTCTACAGCAGATACCAGCAGAACTTTTCAAAGAATTGGGTGAAGTTCTTTTCCCGTCTGCTGGAAGATGGATACGTTTTCTCTGCTACTTTGCTGATTATCTTATAATTGGCTGCGATATTCTGAAAAAAGCTATTCTTGGAATAAGGAACGGTCGTATTTTTGATGAGAATTTTCTTATGGCTATTGCAACTGTAGGTGCAATGACTATTGCAATTTATGAAAATGGTGACTACCTTGAAGCAATAGCAGTAATGCTTTTTTATCAGATAGGGGAGTGGTTTCAGGGATATGCTGTGGGAAAAAGCCGCCGCAATATAACTGAACTTATGGATATACGTCCGGATTACGCTAACATTGAAATTAATGGAAGGCTTGAAAAAATCGCTCCGGAAGAAGTTAAAACAAGAAGTATCATTGTAGTTCAGCCAGGTGAGAAAATTCCGATAGACGGAATTGTTGTCGAAGGAAATTCCAGTCTTAATACAAGCGCACTTACAGGCGAAAGTCTTCCCCGAACAGTCAGCACCGGAGATGAAGTTATAAGCGGATGTATTAGTATGACAGGAGTACTTAAGATACAGACAACAAAGGAGTTCGGAGAATCAACGGTTTCAAGGATACTTGATCTTGTAGAGAATGCGAGTTCACGGAAATCGAAATCAGAAGCTTTTATATCAAAATTTGCAAGAATTTATACACCAGCTGTATGTATAGGAGCAGCAGTTCTTGCGATACTGCCGCCGCTTGTGCGTGCTCTGCTAATGGGACTTTCCGCAGAATGGGGGATTTGGATATACCGTGCACTTACATTCCTTGTTATAAGCTGTCCTTGTGCACTTGTAATAAGCATTCCGCTTAGTTTTTTTGCTGGTATAGGTGGTGCCGGCAGTCAGGGAATACTCATAAAAGGCTCAAATTATCTTGAAGCACTTTCCAAAACAAAAGTTATTGTGTTTGATAAGACAGGAACACTTACAAAAGGTGTTTTCGAGGTAAACGGAATTCATCATAACAAGATTCCTGAAAGTAAACTAATCGAATACGCTGCACTTGCAGAATGTGCGTCATCACATCCGATAAGCAAAAGCTTAAAGAAGGCATACGGCAGAGAGACTGATCGTTCCCGTGTAAGCAATATCGAGGAAATCAGCGGAAAAGGTGTGATTGCGAAGGTTGACGGCGTTGAAGTTGCAGTAGGAAATAACAAGCTGATGAATAGTCTGAATATTCCTTGTAATGATTGTCATAAAACAGGAACGATCGTCCATATTGCAGTAAATAAAGCATATTCTGGACATATTGTGATATCTGATATTGTAAAAGAAAATTCAGCTGAAACTATTTCTTCACTGAAAAAATGCGGTATTGAAAAAACTGTAATGCTTACAGGCGATTCAGAAGATGTTGCTTGTCTTACTGCAAAGACATTGAGGATCGATGAGGTATACAGTGAACTTCTTCCTGCTGACAAGGTTTCAAAAACAGAGGAATTGCTGGACATAAAGCTGAAAAAATCAAAACTTGCGTTTGTTGGCGATGGAATCAATGATGCTCCAGTACTATCAAGAGCCGACATTGGAATTGCAATGGGAGCAATGGGTTCAGACGCTGCAATAGAAGCAGCAGATATTGTTCTTATGGATGATGATCCATTGAAAATTGTAAAAGCAATGAGAATTTCCCGTAAATGTATGCGCATAGTTTACCAGAATATAATCATGGCGCTTGTCGTTAAATTTATTTGCCTTGCACTCGGAGCAGTCGGCATTGCAAATATGTATCTTGCGATTTTTGCCGATGTCGGAGTAATGATGATTGCGGTACTCAATGCAATTCGCTGTCTTTTTGTAAAAAAATTGTAAATGCATACGTCACTTCATATAAACGTGAGGTGACGTTTTATTTCATTCAGGATAATTTTCAGGGCATTTACACGCAATTTTCACAGAATATAAGTTGATATTACACATAACCATGATATGATTTATATAGTTATAAGTTAAGCAGAGGTATTTCATTTTTATATTGAAGTGAATTTTTTATAAAAAACAGGCGATTATAATAAGTGACAGCGTCATCAAAGTGAAATGGAGAGATAATGAAAAAAATTACAAAACAAAAAATAAAAAAATGGGTACAATTTTTTACAAATCCACGGCTTCTGCTTTGCATTGCAATTGCATGGATGATAACAAATGGGTGGTCGTATATAGCTTTAGCAATCGGTTCATATTTCAAAATAAACTGGCTTATTGCTGTTTCCGGAACATATATTGCTTTTTTGTGGCTTCCTATCTCTCCGGAAAAAATAATCACGCTTGCAATTTCAATTTTTCTTCTTAAGCGTTTTTTCCCGAATGATACAAAGACGCTTTTAGTTCTTAAAGGACTTAGAGAAAAAGCGTGTGAATTGATAAAAAAAAGGAAATCTAAGAAAAAAGACAGGTATACTGATATAAAATAAAAGGACATCCAGCGGATGTCCTTTTATTTTTATTTGTTTTTAAGATGAAGCGAGAGCTTTTTTTTACGCTTCTGAGTGTACATGATATTATCAGCGGCTGTAACAAATCTGAAAATATCCTCGCCCTCTTCGGGAATATCAATTATATATCCGGTACTTGCACTGAGTACAAACGGATTTTCATTTGAATCGTTAATTTTTTTGATATTCATTTCAATATCGGCGGTAAGCTTTTTTGCATCGGCTTCGGTATAATCAGCAGCAAAAACGATAAATTCATCACCGCCGAAACGACAGTAGATCTCTCCGGAAACACATGATTTTGTAAGTGCATCTGCAATATTGCAGATAGCAGTATCGCCGACGCTGTGACCATATGTATCGTTTATTTTTTTCAGACCATCAAGATCTATGAACATAAGCATGATATTACGGCGTTTTTTTACGCAGTCTTTGTAGATATGCGATGTAGCCGAAACAAATCCATTGCGGTTATAAATGCCCGAAAAAGTATCCTGAGCATAAAGCTTTCCAAGACGATCAACTGCATATTCAAGAACACTGAGTTTTCTGATATTTTCGAGTGAATTACTGATAGTAATGCATAGCGTCTCAAACATGGAGTTATGCAGAGACATTTTAGAATTGCTTATAACCATATATCCGAGACAGCGTTCACCAAAATGAAGCGGGATTATATAGTAAAGTCTTCCTTTTGCAGAGTTATTTTTTTCTCCTACTGCTGGAATCAGATCATTTTTTGAAATCATGTCTACATCATAGAATTTTCCTGATTTATATGCAATCGGTACAAGGAGTTTATTAGTATAATTTTTAGGAATCTTTTCATTTTTTTCATCAATGACGGATTTATTTGAAGAATGAGAATTCCAGTTGTCACAGAGACAGAAATAAAATTCTTCAATTCCCAACTCAGTTATAAATTCCTTAAGTTTTACGACATATTCATCAAAATCATTGCATCCAAGCAGTCCTGAGGAGAGTCGGTTAAGAGTAGAAACAAAATCAAGCGCATTTTCAAATCGTCTGTAGTTGCGGTAGTTAAGCTCTTTAACATCGCCGATAGTCATAACATTTTTTCCTGAGCAGCCGCAGCTTTCAGCAAATCGTGCTGACATACTGAGAACAGTACTTCTGTCCTGAGGGTGATTGATGAAATGATTATACAGAGCTTTGCAGGCGAGCCGTCCTGATAGTTCAAGAGGACGGTCAACAGAAGTTAGTTCGATCTGATAATTGTTTATGTTGTAGGTATTGTCGAATCCGGTAACAGCTATATCACCCGGAACAGAGTATCCTTTGGAGATGAGTCTGCTGATTGCTGACGAAGCCATAACGTCGTTTGCACAAATTATAGCTTCAGGCATATCTATTTCCTGTGAGAGAAATTCCTCAACCGCAGCCTTGCCTGAATGTGCTCTGAAATCACCGTAATATATCCTGTCGTTATCAATAGAAATATTATTTTCTTCAAGAACTTCAAGAAATGCGCTGAGACGATCTGCGCTTTCCGGATTATTCACGGGACCTGAAATATAACCAAATCTTGTGAATTTATGCACACTGATAAGGTGTTCGGCTATTTTTCTCATAGCAGTTTTATTGTCGATTCCGATGTGATAGAGTCCTTCGATATCATTATCAATCATTACAGTAGGTATCTGTGCTTCTTTGATGCGCGAGAGAATATCCGCAATTACGGGCTGATGAGTAATAGTATTTGTGAGAAGGATAGCACCATCAAAATTCTTGAAATCGGGCAGACTGAAAATGTTAAGTTCTCCGAAGTCATGTTTAGGGTTGATCATAGCTCCGCTGAAAGACACAAAAGCGGAGACCTCAAAGGAGAATTCATTGACAGATGCGGCAATACCGTCAAGGATAGCACTTTGATAGCTCTGATTGATTTCTTCAATAATAAGAGCGATTTTATAGCTTTTCATTAAGTTCGTCATTCCTTTACGGCAAAATAGCGGAGTGATATAACTCCGTCACAGCATATTAATAAAATAGAACTACGCTGTGCCCAGACCTTTTCCAGCAAACCGGAATATTCCGCACCAGGTCTGTATGGTGGCTTTGTTACTTATTAATATTATACAATATTTCTAGAAAAAAATCAAGAGTTTTTTATATATAATTTTCAATATAAAAATTAATTTTCTGTTAATATACGATCTTATACCGTTTTTGTAGGCTTGAACTGAAAGACAGTAGATGAAAAAACAATGAAAAAAGCAACAAAATGTATCACAATGACGAAAATTCAGCTGCATATTGACAAATCCAGAAAAAATGGTATAATTAAAGTATATGTTATGTTCAAATAACAGGCTGAGGAACCTGCATAAATCCATAGTCATGCATTATTTTTTATGAAACAGGTTTCGAAATATTTTATTCGTCCGGACGGATTCCGGACAGGTTCTCGGAGGTATTTATATGAATATCTGGCATAAGATTAATCCGAAACGCATTAGTCCTGATAACTTCTATGCGGTAATCGAAATTGAAAAAGGCAGCAAGATCAAATATGAGCTTGATAAGGATACCGGTCTGATAAAAATGGACAGAATCCTGCATACATCTACTCATTATCCTGCGAATTACGGATTTATTCCCCGTACATATTCCGATGACAACGACCCGCTCGATGTTCTGGTGCTCTGCTCAGAGAAGCTTATCCCGCTTACTCTTGTAAGATGCTATCCTATCGGTGTTATCAGAATGCTCGATAACGGACACAGGGATGACAAGATTATTGCGATTCCTTTTGATGATCCGAACTACAATATGTATACCGATATTTCAGAGCTTCCTGAGCATATTTTTGCTGAGATGACACATTTCTTTACTGTTTATAAGGAACTTGAAAACAAAACAACAGCAGTAAACGAGATTGATCATGCAGATATCGCAAAGCAGATCATTGCACAGGATATCGAATCCTATATTCAGAATTTCTGTAAGTAAACGAAAGGAGTATCGCACAGTATTAAAATGTGCGAAAATGAATTTATGACAGCTTCAAGTGAAATTTTATTCGGACGTGAATCTACAGTTGCACCTATCGGCATTATTGCAATGAACAGTGTGACAGAACTTGGAAATAAGATCAATGATTATCTTGTTGAATGGGCAAAAAACGGCGGTCAGAACGTTGAATCTTTTCTTATCGAAAACGAATGTCCTCGTTTTTCCTCCGGTGACGGAAAGGGCCTTATTAAGTCAACAGTAAGAGGTCTTGACCTTTTTATCATTATTGACGTAGGAAACTATAATATAAAATATGATTATTTCGGCATGAAGAATTCCATGTCTCCCGATGATCATTTCCAGGATCTTAAGAGAATCATTCAGGCTGCTAGCGGTAAGGCACACAGAATCAATGTTATCATGCCTATTCTTTACGGCGGCAGACAGCACAGAAGAAGCTACCGTGAGTCTCTCGACTGTGCATTTGCACTTCAGGAACTCGAAGCAATGGGTGTATCAAATATCGTCACATTTGACGCACACGACCCAAGAGTACAGAATGCAGTTCCGCTCATGGGATTTGACAACGTTATGCCTACATATCAGGTACTTAAGGCTATGCTCAATGATATCAAGGACATCAACTACTCAAAGGACAAGTTCATGGTAGTAAGCCCTGACGAAGGAGCTCTTAACAGAAATATGTACTATGCTTCTGTTCTTGGTGTCGAAATGGGTATGTTCTACAAGAGACGTGATTATTCTACTATCGTAAATGGCAGAAATCCTATTGTTGCTCATGAATATCTCGGAAATTCTGTTGAAGGCAAGGATATATTTGTTTCTGATGATATTATTTCCTCCGGCGAATCCATGCTTGATCTTGCTTATGAGCTTAAGAAAAAGAAGGCTGGAAGAATTTTTGCATACGCTACATATGCTATCTTCACAAACGGTCTTGAAAAGTTTGACAAGGCATACAAGGACGGCATCATTGACGGCGTATTCGGAACAAACCTCACTTACAGAACTCCCGAGCTTCTCAGCAGAGAATGGTTCCATGACGTTGATGTTTCAAAGTATATCGCATATTTTATTGAAGCTATCAATCACGATGTTTCTATCAGCAAAATTATAGATCCTCATGAAAAGATCGAGAATCTTCTTAAAAAATACGGCATGAAGTAAAATTAAAGGCTCACTGTTTTCAGTGAGCCTTTTTATTTGATAATTTCTACAACTTGGCAATAATAAAAGGGGCTGGATGTCAGCCCCTTAATTTATATTTATTCAGTTCTTAATGCTTCAACTGGGTCTTTCTTTGCGGCAACGCTTGCAGGAATAAGTCCGGAGATAAGTGTAAGAAGCATACTTATCACAACAAGAATTACTGCTCCCGCAACCGGAACGTGCGCTCTGAGTGTGTCAAGGTCTGTAACTGCATGAATGATCATATTGATCGGAATTGTAAGCAATACAGATATTAGAATACCCATAATTCCAGCTGTAAGTCCAACCAACATTGTTTCTGCATTGAATACAGTTTTTACATCGTGCTTAGAAGCACCGATAGCACGGAGAATACCGATTTCGCGGGTTCGCTCCAGAACAGAGATGTAAGTAATGATTCCGATCATGATTGAAGAAACAACAAGAGAAATTCCTACGAAAGCGATAAGCAGATATGAGATACCACTGATGATTCCGGTAATGGATGACATGAGAAGTGCAACAATATCTGTGTAGTTTATTTTATCTTCTTCAGCATTTTTATCGTTGTATTTTTCGATTTCTCCAGCGATCTGTTCCTTATCTTCAAATGATTTTGCATAAATTCTGATAACGGAAGGATTGTTTACATTAGCATATCCAAGAATAAAGAGGTTATCTTCATAGGTGAAGTTTGAAGTCTGCTGTGATGTGAAATCATTATAAAGCTGTAAATAAGCCTCATCTGAAAATTCTGTTTTTTCATATGCTGCCAGAATTTCCTTATCAGATAATGCAGCTAACTTCTTGCTCTTTTCAAGCTGTCCATAGATGGGCACAAATTTTTCAAGAATGATCGGCAATGCTCCGGCAAATTCTTCATCACTGAGAGGTGAGAGCATATCAATAGTTGAGCTTACTTCACCGGTTTCATCCATTGCGGCAAATTCTGAAAGTGAATCCATGAATTTCTGACGATTTGCAGGATCACTGTATTGTTTTGTTATTTCTGCAATTTCCTCATTTGTCGGAACAGTAAGAAGATATCTTGCGGCTTCAAGCGTAGACTTTTCATCAAGATTCTTGAGAGCTTCCTTTGCCATAAATACCTTCACATCATTTGTTGGCTCCTGATAATCACTGCTCTTGAATTTTTTGCCAGTAAGGAGATCGGTTTCAGTATTTGCTACCTGAGCCTGTACAAGCTCACTTGAATTTGTCTTTTCGATAACGTAATCTGTAAGTCCTTTTGTGTAACCGAGATATCCGTTGATCATTGTAACTGTCGCATCGGGATTAGGCTTGATGAAGCCTACAACCTTAAGCTGAGTACCCTTAGCCGGATCATCAAAAAGTGTGCTGAGACCTACAGAGCTTTTTGTAAGATCGTTGTATGAATCCTCGCCGTTTTTCTTCTGATAGTATTCGCAGGGGAGGATCATTTTGAATTCCTGATTCATGATCTCGTCAAATGTCCATGAAGTTTCACCGTAATTTGAAATTTCTTTTCCCTGCATAGCAGCGAGAATAATATTTTTCATATATTCTGCCGGCTTAAGACCGAGAGCGTATGAAACAACATCGGGAATCTGATTATTCTGGTTAAGAACAACGACTACTTCGTCGTAATTTTCTGGCCAGCGTCCTGAAATAACGTCGTACTGTTCTTCAAGAAGGGGATTGATATATCCTCCGTCCTCAGCCGGAAGAAGCTCTTCCCAGATCGGAATTGACATCATCATGCTGGAATTGCTTGCGCCCATCATTGACATCTGCTGTTCCTGAGTTTCCTGAGTTCCCATCTGCATATTGAAAAGGGTAGTAAGGTCTGCCTGAACAACCTTACCGTTTTCATCCTTTGTGAAAACAGGCATCTGTATGTCGTATCCATAGGCTATGGCATTCGAGCGTTCTTTAATGTAATCACTTTCGTCAAGAAAAGCCTTGAACTTTTCCATATTGTTGAACTGACGTGCGCTGCTGTTCATGGTATTGAACATTTCATATACATCAGTATTTGCGTAAACAGTTTCCGGATCATCCTCGCCGTCTTTAGCTTCTGGTTCTTCCATCATGATTTTCATTAGCTCGTCGGTATCGGCTGTTTCTTTAAAAATCTGAATAGGGTAGGAGGATAATGTTTCTTCCTGTACCTGACCGATATAGTCATTGATACCGGTTGAAAGCGACAGGATAAGAGCAATACCGATAATTCCTATTGAGCCTGCAAAGGCGGTAAGAATGGTACGTCCTTTTTTAGTCATAAGGTTATTGAGGGAAAGAGAAACCGCTGTAAGGAAAGACATTGAAACACGCTGTTTTTTGCCTTCTTCAGGTTCCTTTACATCCTCAGGCTTGAATGGATCACTATCGTCAGTAAGCTGACCATCTTTGATTTTAACTATTCGTGTAGCATACTGCTCAGCAAGCTCAGGATTATGAGTAACCATGATAACAAGCTTATCCTTAGCGATCTCCTTGAGAAGTTCCATTACCTGAATACTTGTTTCACTGTCGAGAGCACCTGTAGGCTCATCGGCAAGAAGGATGTCGGGATTATTTATAAGTGCACGTGCAATAGCAACACGCTGCATCTGACCGCCTGACATCTGATTAGGCTTTTTATGGATCTGATTTCCAAGACCTACTTTTTCAAGAGCTTCTTTCGCACGTTTTCTTCGTTCCGATTTTGAAATACCCGAGATTGTAAGAGCAAGCTCTACATTTGAGAGAACAGTCTGATGCGGAATCAGGTTATAGCTCTGGAAAATAAAGCCTATCGAGTGATTTCTGTAAGCATCCCAGTCTCTGTCCTTGTATTTTTTTGTAGATATTCCGTTAATTATAAGATCGCCTGAGGTATAGTGGTCAAGACCGCCGATAATGTTGAGCATCGTAGT
Source organism: Ruminococcus sp. (assembly GCA_017461395.1). Taxonomy (GTDB): domain Bacteria; phylum Bacillota; class Clostridia; order Oscillospirales; family Ruminococcaceae; genus Ruminococcus. The sequence continues at coordinate 1,041 of JAFTYF010000043.1, read as the reverse complement.
TTTTCCGCAGCCGGAGTGACCGAGAATTGCAACAAATTCATTTTCACGGAAACTTACGTTAACTCCGTTCAGAGCGGTGACTTTATTTTCGCCGTCGCCGTACTCTTTAACAATGTCTTTTAGCTGAAGCATTAATTGATTTATTCCTTTCATCTGATAATTTTCTTATATAAAATAATTAATATAAGAATACATGGTATATTATAGCACTTTGACGAATATTTGTCAATGGATTTGTAGATGTTTCACAAGCCTGTCACATAAAAAAATAGGGCGGAAATATACAAATAATTGTACATTTCCGCCTGTAATACGGTATTATTCTATATTTTCAGCATACACCATAAGTTCATTAGCAAGATCAGATATATAATTTTCATCAAGAACGTCATTTATTCCAGCCTCAGCTATAGCAGAGCGGAACGCATAATCACTGTCATTATATGAAATCCTTGCTATTTTTTCATACTTTTCGAGCGCTTTATCCGGATCTTCAATGCAGTCTTTCCATATATCAAACGACGCAAGAGCAGAAACGGCATAACTAATATAATATCCTGGGGATTCAAAGATATGATTTACCATGTAAAGCTCAATACCTGGCATAGAATCCTCAGCAATTTCTTGCCAGAGTTCTACAACATCCTCAGGAGTATAGGTATCTATGTTTTTTAACACTGTGTATTCAAATTCACCTATACCAAAGCCAGTTATTACTGCATATACAAGATCATATGTTTTCGCAGCAAACATAGCGTCTGACTGTTCCTCATAGATATCATCGTAAAAGCGTGTGAAGATACATTCAAATCCCTGCGATTGTATTTCAGCAATATCAAGATTTGACGTTGCAAGATAAGTCGGAACATCATCGAATTCCATAGCATAATAATGACCGAATTCATGAACAGGAGTAAGCAGACTGTAGTAATCGTTGTTATCCGTGATATAAATAACTCCTTTTTCACTGACAGGAAGATATGTTGTAAATGAACCATCATAACTTCCGTCCCCATCGGATATAGAATATGCCTAATCTTT
>JAFTYF010000042.1 GCA_017461395.1 Ruminococcus sp. | reverse complement strand
AGTAGAATTTGTCAAGCCTTTTGAAGGAGGTGCTGAATTTGGATTACTTGACCGTGAAAGAAGCAGCTGAGCTTAAAGGCTGCTCTGAGCGATATATAAAAAAACTATGCAAAGATGGTGTTATCCAAGCAGAAGTTAAGCTTCATCCGCAGAATAAACGACCATGTTATATGATACCTATTTCGGCGCTTCCTGAGGAGCTTAAGGCGAAGTATTACAAACGTCTCAAATCAGAAGCCGGGACAGCCCCTGAGCTGAAGGAAACGGAAATTTTAAAACCCCATAAAAAGGTTATTAAAAAAGCATTTGAAGAGTACACTGCCGAAGAACGAACTGAGATTGCATTGTGGTGCAAGATACTCAGAGAGTGGCAGGAGTTGCGTATCAAGTATAAGAATAAGGCTGCTGTCGATGCTGACTATGTCGGTAAGTGTCGTATTGAATACGGTGAAAGCATCGAAATCAGCGTTGATATCCTTTATAGGAAATATGCCGCATACAAGGAGAACAATTACGACGGTCTCATTGATAAGCGTGGAGGTTGGAATAAAGGTCTGACTTCCATGAACGAGGAAGTTTGGAAAATGTTTACACGAATTTATCTTGTTTCAAGCAGACCGACTTTAAGCCGATGTTATACCGATATAAAGGCATGGACTAAAACATATTACCCGGAGTTGTATTGCACGCTTCCGTCTGAAAGAACGTTTAGACGCAGAGTTGATACGATACCTGATTGCGTTATTGAATTCACCCGATACGGAAAGAAGGCTTGTTTTGATAAGTATCTTGAATACATAGAGCGAGATTATACCGACCTTAATGCAAACGACATCTGGATTGCGGATAACCATACACTTGACGTTATATCAATGTCACCGGAAGGAAAACCGCACAGGCTGTCTCTTATGGCGTATATGGATGCCAAAAGCGGCGTTATTGTAGGCTGGAACTTATGTGACAATCCCTGTTCCCAGTCAACCCTGCTCGCATTCAGAGCAGCAGTGATGAACGGCTTCGGTGTTCCGCTGGGTGTGTATTTCGATAATGGTTCTGAATTCCTTACTCATGATATTGCCGGCAGAGGTCATCGTAAAAAGGCAAACTGGAACAAAGGTGATGATCCGCCTACAATTCTTTCTCTTCTCGGTGTTACGATGACGAATGCGCTTGTGAAAAATGCTAAGGCGAAGAATATTGAGCGTTATTTCTATACATTCAAGGAATTTATTTCAAAAGCGTTCAGCGGATATTCCGGTGGTACAATATTGGAACGTCCTGAAGACCTTGCTAAAAAGGTCAAGAACGGAGAAATTCCTACCGATGCAGAAATTGCTGAGTTGCTTAGTGTCCTGATTAACGGCGGATACAACTGCAAAGCATACGGAGGCAAGGAAAAGCGTTATAGTGGAATGAGCCGTATTGACGTTTGGAACGAAAGCATTAATTCTGAGGAAGTTATCTTCCGTGATGCTGCTGATGAAGACCTTACTCTTCTTATGGCAAGAACATCACGCTATCAGAAGATCCACCGTAACGGCGTATATATTGAGCAGTACGGCAAGAAAATCTGGTTCAAGGATGACAACACTGTATTCAATGTCGGAAAGGAAGTATATGTCCGCTTTGATCCAGCTGAGCTTGATGAAGTCCGAGTGTACGACCGCGAAACAGACAAGTATCTGTGGACATATAGGAGAGCTGACTATCTCAATATTCCGTACGCTGTTAAGGATGAGGAAGGCAGAAATAAAATTGCGGTTGCAATGGCTAATATTGCCCGTAACAGAAAAGCTATCAAACAGGCGGTTGCATCATATACAGATTCTGATGCAATAGATGTACTCGCAGCAAGAATCAACGAAGCTGCCATTAACATGGATAAAATGCATATACAGCGACCAAAACGAATACAGCCGATTACCGCTGATGAGCTAAACGAAAAGCATCCCGGACGTGAAAATATTATTTCCGTTGAGATATTAGATGAGCTTGCCGCTCTGAAGGCTGTAAATGATAAACTTGAAAAAGTGAAAGGAGCGTAAATTATGGATTTAAGAGAAAAAGCAACGGCTCTGGCAACAGAGCTTGGTATAGATTTCAGTAAGGTGCACCGTGTTATAGGTGTGACCGCCGATACCCTTGAAGGAGCATTTAACGGACAAAAAAATCCGTTGACAGCGTGACAAAGTTTTTCACGGATCGTGAGGCTGCATTTGAAAAATACACGCCTGAACAGGTGGAGATTATAAAGAGATTTGAGAAGTTCATTACCGAACCGGAAAATGGCAGTGCAAGCAAAGCCGCAGAGAAGATAGGAATCGGTTCAGCAGTAATTTCCGGACTAAGAAAAGGTACCTACAAAGGAGTTAATGAAAAGTATTTCGCCGAACTCGCAGCATATTTCGAGATAAAACAAGAAAAGAACGATCTTCCTGACATATTTACCCCTGTAGACTATGCGCCTACTACGATATCTCAGATGATATATCAGAGGCTCAGAAATGTTCATGTTCTCGGCGGCTGTGCCGTTATAACCGGCGATGCCGGAATTGGTAAGACCAAGACCATTCAGAAATATGCAAAAGACAATCGCAGTAAGACTATAGTCATTACTGCCAGTGTTCTGAACCATACCGTAACTGATGTATTGTACTTGCTCGCTGAAGAACTCGGAATCAGTGATACAAACAAGAGACGTATAAAAACAGCTCTTTTCTCAAAAATTCATGACGGAATGATTATCATTATCGACGAAGCTCAGGAGCTTACATATCAGGCAGCGAATGCCCTGAGAGCTATCCCCGATTATTTTGAAGCTAAGGGTGAAACTGTAGGACTTGCATTTGT
>JAFTYF010000041.1 GCA_017461395.1 Ruminococcus sp. | reverse complement strand
ATCACAATAAAAAACACATTTTTAATGTAAAGTATTTTTTTGAAAATAGCCGTATTTTCAGTCATTTTCAGCTTTTACTTTACATTAACCGCAGCCCTACATTACCGTCTTTATGCAAAGCTTTGCATAAAGATGGCTGGGGCGAATCGCTGGAGCAGAAGTATATGAGAACAGAGGGCGGAGAGATCAATATCAGCTTCTGGTCAGACGATGAAGCATGGGCGCTTGTACCCGAAGACGAATACTTAAACGATAATATACAGGATATGGAGATGAGTATGTGAGCAAAGTTGAGATAACTATACCTCCGCAGTTTTCTGAAGTTATCGAGAAAGCTGCGGAAAAAGAAGGAATAACCGCAGACGAACTGACAGAAAGAGCTATGAAGAAGCTCTTAGAAAGGAGTAGCGAAGATGTCGGAAACTGAGAAAAAAGGCATAACAGTAAAGATCGACGCCGACCTGCACGCTCAGGTCAGGCAGTACATCGAAGCAAACGGAATGACAATGGCAGAGTTTGTATCAAAAGCACTTGATGACGAGCTCCACCCGAAAATGAATATCAAGGAGGAAAAATATATGGGAAATATGCGTACAATGGCGTTTCAGGTGCCGGAGGACTTGTTTCAGCAGATAAAGGACTATCTTGACAGACACCACATGACACAGAAGCAGTTCGTACTCGGTCTTATCCAGGACGAGCTTGACCGTGACTATGAGGAACAGCAGGCAATGGCTGAAAAGCAGCAGGCAGAGGATGAGCCTGACGAAGATGAGGATGAAGACCTCGATGAAGCAGAAGACGAAGACCTGTCTGAGGAAGACGAAGAATCAGAGGATGAGGACGAAGATGAAGACATCGACGAATCCGAAGATCCGGAAGAATCCGAGGACGAGGGAATGTCTATGGATATGTGAGGTGACTGCATGAAAGGATTTCCGTCAAGAGAACAGATTGAGCGACTGAGACAGCAGTACCCGAAAGGAACGAAGATATGCTGTGACTATATGTCTGATGATCCCCGACCTATCCCTCCCGGAACTATTGGAGAAGTGGTTGGAGTGGATGACGCCGGACAGGTCATGACGAGATGGAGCAACGGCAGTTCTCTTTCCGTTATCCCCGGTGTTGACAGCTTTCATGTGGTTCAGTCTGCTGTATCAGAAGCTAAAAAAGAACTGACAGAGAAACACAGCAGCCGATACGGTGACGTTTATGTCTCCACCTGTTACGATAATTCTATCCCAAGAGTTGATGATAATGGCAATGAGATACTCTGTGAAGGATACTACTGTCAGGTGTTCAGTGATAGCGATTGTACGAATGAGATCGATAATTTCTGCCTTGCAGAAGGTGTTGAGATCACAGACCTGTCAGATGAAGCTATTGCGGCTGGTATCAAGAGTTACCTTGGCTTGAATAATGAGGATATAGCTCAGGATGAGGGCGAATCTCAGAGAATGTCGATTGACTTATGACAGCTGATATGCTATAATTAGGTTGATTAATATCATTAATAACGAGGTGATATAATTGACCGAAAAAGAAAGACAAACAGTTATTCAGGCTTTTTATGATAACATTCCTGCTGATATTTCAAATGATTTACTTCTCAAAAAGATAATAGCCATTCCTAATAAAGAAGAACGAAGTATTATTGCTAAATACGAATGTGACTCAGAAATTGATATAGTTGCTTTTGATATGTTTGGTTAGAAATATCCGGAAGGTGCTCAATTGTCTTCAATTGGTTTCATTAAAGAAGTATTTATACCTTTAATGCAATACATGATTGACGATAATAGATATTATTACGACGCTGTAGCAGCTTCCTTTGAGGGGGATACAGCGAAATGCTTCAAACTGCTAAAAAAAGATATTGATAAATACATTGCAGAGAAAGACGAACTTGATGAAGATTGGTTTGCATATAATTACCTGATTTTCAAGGGAGCAATACCTAAACTATATGATTACATTTTAGATAAAATAAGCAAATTGAATCATTCGAAAGGATTACCAGAACTCATAAAAGCAACCAAAATATATTACTGTAATAATGATAATATACAACTTGAAAAGGCAGCTTCTGAAGCATTACTCCTTGTTCCAGATAGTATTCTCGCCAAAGAGTTAATGGCAGAAGTTTGGTATTGTAACAAACGTTGGAATAACACATTAGCTATTCTGGAAGAAGTAAATAACGGGTATATATATGCTGAACATGAAAGAATGTTTATGCTCGCATGGTGCAAAAGTAAAACTCGAGACAGAAAAGGTGCTATAGAGTACTACAAAAAATGTCTTGAAATTGCTCCAATGAAGCAATGGGCACGTAATAATCTTGCTTATGAATACTACATTACTCACCAATATGAAAAAGCTGAGAAAGAATACAAAAAGTGTATTGACGAAAAACTAAACCTTAAGTATGCTTGTACAGGCTATGTTAGAACACTAGCTGCTCTTGGAAAAATTGAAAAGGCTGAACAGTTTATTAGCAACTCACCGGAAAAAATATACAAAGTCGCTCTTGATGAACTGAAAGATGCAAAAAAAGGGAAGAAAAAGAATCATAATAAAGATTATATCGAAGAAGCCTCTAATGAAGAATTGACTGAGATAAGTAGTATTGAACACAAATCAACATTTCAGTTCTCAAAAGAAAGTATCCTTTAGGATGAACTTGAAGAACGACTTTTAGCTGGTACAACAGTTTTCGGAATCCCATTAAAAATATTCAAACGCAAAGGCGTATATGGCCGTCAATGGTCCTTCGCAGGTCTGGGAAGGATCGATTTGTTGGCAGAAGATAATGACGGTAACCTTTATGTTATTGAATTAAAAAAGGATAGCGGATATGATGATGCATATACACAAACAGCCAAATATGTTGAATGGTTTGAAAAATCAAAATATGCCAAAGGAAAAAAGGTATATGGGATAATATGTGTTAACGATCCACCGCAAAAGCTGATAAACTCAGTTCAGAAAGATGATAGGATCCGGTTATTTGAGTATAAGGTCTCATATAGCGAAATAAAGTAATATAAGGAGTTGCAATGGAAAACGAACAGAAAACAGTTGAGCTTACAAGGTCAATGTATAAGGAAATCAAGGCTATGAACCGAGATCAGATGCAGCAGGTGCTGACTAACATCTATGATCAAGGAGCCAAGAGCGTCGAGCATGGTGCTATCGAGTTCGAGAGCCTTCGTGAAGAGATCAGTAAGATCAACGGTATCGGCGAAAAACGTCTCGATGAAATAATGGCAGTAATAGAGAGCTTCATCTCTCCTGCCGAGTAATACAACTGAATACTATTATATATATAATAATTAAAGGCCATCGGTGGTGAGTCCGTAACAGGACAACTATCGGTGGCCTTTTTTCGTTACATACAGCTGTCTGCAAAAATGCAGGCGGCTGTAATTTTTTTACGAAAGGTGTGAGTCAAATGAACAACGAAAACAACCTGAAAAGAAAATATGGAACAAAAAAGAAGGTGAATTTTAGTTTTGATACGATATTTAGATATGTTCGCAGGTATCGGCGGTTTCCGCTCAGGCCTTGAACGAGTCGGCGGCTTTGAGTGTGTCGGTTACTGCGAGATAGATAAATTCGCAAAACAAGCGTATGAAGCGCTTTACGACACATCAAAGGAGGAATATTTCGATGACGCAAGAAAAATCATCCCGGAAGACTTGCCGGATATCGACCTTATTTGCGGAGGATTTCCTTGCCAGAGCTTTTCAATCGCTGGAAAGCGGCGAGGATTTGAAGACGCCCGAGGAACCATGTTCTTTGAAATTGCTCGGATCGCAGCCGTTAAAAGACCTCGATATCTGCTGCTTGAAAACGTACCCGGACTGTTATCGCATGACGAAGGCAGGACATTTGCGGCCATCCTTACTGCGCTGGATGACTTGGGGTACGATGTCGCATGGCAGGTGCTTAACAGCGCGAATTTCGGAGTCGCCCAAGCCAGAAAAAGAGTGTTCATTGTCGGATTTCTTAGAACCGAGTGTGCCGGAAGAATACTGTCTTTCACAGACGCAAATCCAAAAACTCTTATCCAGCGCATACCCGGAAAAGAAGGATGCAGAGTCTACTCTCCCGAAGGACTGAGCATAACGCTGACCGGAACTGCAGGTGGTTTCGGCGGTAAGTCTGGGCTGTATGAGATACTTGGTCTTCCGATAAAGTCCCT
>JAFTYF010000040.1 GCA_017461395.1 Ruminococcus sp. | reverse complement strand
TAAGAAATATACTGAGCTTCTTCTGAAAAAAGAAGTTGAAAAAGCAATCAGGGGAGAAAAAAATGGCGTGAGAATAACCATATTTATTGGTCATACACAAACCAGACGACAAATTGTCGTTGAGTATGATGATTCCATTTTATAATATAAACATGTATAATTATGTTGCAGCAATGCAATTAAACGATGAAGGATTGGCCATCAACAGTTGCTATCTATATTTAAAAGCAGCAGAAACGGAGGTTCAATGCATCAGAATATTATAAATACACCTATCAAAGGCTCACTCGCTTATCAACCCATACAATCAGATATAAATAATACAGACTTAACCTGTATTAAACAAACTGAAATCATCCAAACTAATAGTAAAGGAGTTGATTTCATGAAAACAGATTCCGCTGCCGCATTGGCACGTAAGAAGCAGACACTGATTGCATGGACAAAAATCTTATTGAATGAGGGAGAAATTGAACGCAGCAAGTACAACCGCATGGTAACTTTGATTGAAAAACTTACCGCTTAAAATGGAAAATATTTCTATTGACACAAGTCAAAGCACTGTGGTATGATAAAAAAAACTAAGGAGGAATAACCAATGGATATTTACTCGGCTGCAAACCGAATGAAACAAGAACGCATTACCATTTTTGATCTCCCGATAAACGTAACGTTCTATGCCAGAGTATCCACCACAAAAGAAGAACAAGAAAATTCCATAGAAAGTCAGATTCTATATTTCACGGAACTAATCCAAAGCAATACAAACTGGAATTACGTTGAAGGCTATGTAGATAGAGTCAGAGGCGAAAGTGCTGAAAACCGTACTTCCTTCATGCGTATGATTGAAGATGGAAAAAATGGTAGATTCGACCTCATTCTCACCAAGGAGGTCAGTCGATTCGCTCGAAATACTATCGACAGCCTTACCTATACGCGTGACTTGCTGCGAGCTGGAGTGGGTGTGTTTTTCCAGAACGATAACATCTGCACCATAGATACAGATAGTGAAATGCGTCTGACAATCATGTCGAGTATCGCCGCCGATGAAGTCCGCAAGCTCTCTGAACGTGTACGCTGGGGGCACAAACGATCTATCGAGCGGGGAAATGTACTAGGCAACAATCGTATCTTCGGCTACGATAAAGTAGACTGTCGCTTGGTTATCAACGAGCAAGAAGCAGAAATGGTGAGGATGATATTCGAACTATATGCCACAGGAGATTACAGCACACGACGACTTGAAAGAATGTTATACGATAAAGGCTATCGTGGACGTAACGGAACAAGAATTCATCACAACACAATAACAGGAATTATCCGCAACCCCAAATATAAGGGGTACTACTGTGGGAATAAAGTGAAAATCGTTGACTATCGTACAAAAGAACAACGATTTCTTCCCGAAGATCAATGGGTAATGTACAAGGATGAAACAGGCGAGGTTGTCCCCGCAATCATTAGTGAGGAAATCTGGGAGCAATGCAATCGTATCTTAGAAGAACACAGCAGCATAATAAAAAGTCGAAGTCATTCATTCAAAGATACCAGCGTACTCACAGGAAAAATCTGGTGCAGCGCACACGAACGCCCATACTGGCGCACCAGCTTCTCCAACAGTGCATCCAAGGGAAAGCCTGTTTATCAGTGGATATGCAGTGAGAAACGACGATTCGGCACACAAACCTGTGCGTCATTTGCTATCATGGAAGATGAGCTGTACCCTATCCTCGCTGGTTTCTTCCAAGACATTGCAGACAATTTAGATGATTATATTGAAACCTTCCTGCGCATCTATCAGGAGGCAGACCAATCAGCTGACTTCCGCAAACAGATTACCGGTCTTCATACACAGATACAACGAGAGCAACAAAAACAGGAAAAGCTACTGGAATTGTATATGGATTCAACCATTACAAAAGCAGAATTTGCAAAACGTAATACTTCGTGCAACGAACAAATCTCACAACTAGAAAAAGAGATTAAAAAGCTAGAACAGCTAAACAATCGAGATGCAGAATATGCAAAATGTATCAAACGAATCCGAGAAAATTTTGAAACTATGTATAATCCTGAAAAAGAAATGACACGGATGCAGATAGATGAAATGATTAAAGCGGTCATAGATCACATTGATGTCGTGCCTATAAATGATCAGTCAATGAAGCTTGAAATCAAGCTTTAGACAGGCGAAAACGGCACTACAACCTATGTTCGTACAGGCAGTCGCTACGGTCGGCGTTCAGGACACATCAGCAAGATCGTCATAGCCATAGACTGTAGCCATGCCGGAGGCTATGCGTATAAATACGACTTCTTTGCTTTTAATAGTCACGGAATATTCTTCACGCAGACCGTGATGTGCCTGTTCAAAGCCGGAAACATCAAGCTCCGTGATAAATTTATACAAATCGTCGTTATCGCTGATTTTTCCGCTGTATGTGGTTCGGAATGTCCGGTTTTCGTCAGTGATTCTGCACCAGCCGGTGATGGAACATTTATTGAGATCAGCGTCAGCGGTCATATCGCCGATGTGGAAATTAAGCTTTTCTCTGCCGGAAGTATCAGAAGTACCGGCGTTTCTGCATCCGGCAAATAAAAATGTACATAATAATATTGCTATGATTTTTTTCATAAAATCAACTCCTTTATAATAAAGTGGCTGGATTTTTCGGGAATGATAATTATGAAATAAAAAATCAGCCGTATGCACAATTTCACATGGAAATTTTTGTGCATACAGCTGAGAGGTATATTATTCGGGGAGCTTATCTATAAGCTTGAGGAGATATTTCTGTATTGCGAGAGCATCCAGATTAGTTACACCTGAACCGGGCTCATAAACATCACAGTTTGCGAAGCCTTCTTTTGTAACGGCACTCTTGTCGGAACCTCCGACGCCATAGCTGTCAGGATTTCCGATAGCCTGTAAAATAAGAATAGCGTCAGAAAGATTTACAGAACCGTCGCAGTTAGCGTCACCGTAATCTGCTTCGGGCAGAGTTGTGGGATCAGTAGTTGGCTGAGGTTTAGTAGTTGTTGTTCCGGGCTGTGGATCGGGATCATTTCCGGAGCCTTTATAATAATCAGAAAGTGAGATTCCGTTGCCGCTCTGTCCGAGAGGAATCTTATGGTCAAGGCTGATGAACTTTCCGTCCTCTGTCTGCCAGAGAGAAGGCTCAACGAATGAATATTTTTCTTCGTCCCATTCAGTCCAGTTTGTGCTGCCTGCAATAAGTCCGCCGGTATCGCCGGAATTCTCATTGAAGCACCAGAAAGTATGGTGAATACGCTTTTCGATCATATAGTCACGGAGGAGTCCCATCCATTTTTTATTGTCGCCGGTTGGATCATGCTCAGCGTCAAGGAATCCGCCCCATTCGCCCATGAGAAGCGGAGAGATCTTTTCTTCGACAAGGAATGCCCATGAATCGTACCAGTAATCCTCAAGGAGTGTTTCACGGGTGAAGTCCTTCTTGAACCATTCCTGTTCCCATACGAGAGGACCGTAGTCGTGGGGAGAGTAAACAAGCTGATCCTGATGTTCGCCGAGATCAACGGGATAGTCTCTTACGCCGCGGAAATTGCCGCCCCACCATGCGCCGTGGAAAGGCTGAGCGTCCGGATTGTCGTAGTCGGAGTAGTCAACAGCAGGAGAATTCCAGTCTCTGCCGTTTTCAAATTTCGGGTAAACCTCAATACCCTCAACCATTATAAGGAGGTTGGGATTCTGTTCAAGAACAGCAGCCGCACCTCTTTCAGCGGCGTACTTCCAATTGTTTTCGGCTGTGGAGTCGTCCCAGATAGCCATACCCTGACCGTCGTTCTTGCCGTGCGGCTCGTTTTTGAGGTCGATAGCGATAACGGTATCATCATCCTTGTAGTATTCAGCGAACCATGCAAGTGCCTCCAGCCAGTCTTCTGTGCTGTAGTTGCTGTCATACCAGAGAGGAATCTGGTGTCCGTTTGAAGCAGTTGTTGCGCAGTGGATATCCATCATGATCTTGATTCCGTTTTCTCTGCACCAGTCAACAGCCATATTCCAGATATCAAAGCTGTACTTGGGAGTTCCGCCTTCAATCCCCTCAACGGTAAGCTCAGGGTTAGTCCATTCGTTGATCTTTACCATGTAAGGATCGGGATCACGGTTCTTCCACTGGAGGAGAATCTGCGTAGACATCGGTACACGCAGGAGATTGAAGCCGCGGTCAGCGATCTGATTGAGTGCGTCGTGCATATTCAGGCTCCATACGCCGTCAAAGCACTGTGTAGTAACGTTGTAGCCGAACCAGTTACAGCCGGTCAGCCATACGGGATTGCCGTACATATCAACAATTTCGGCATTTTCGTTTACATGGAGCCAGTCGTCGTGGTATTCATCTGGAGCAGCCGAAGCGTCCGCCTGAATAGTCTGCGGCTCTGAGGTGACAGCAGCAGGAGCCATCGTAAGCATCATAGCCGAAGCTGCTGCGAGAGCGGCAATTTTCTTGTAAATTTTCATGTTTTTCTTCCTTTCCGTGAAATAATTTGATAATTCATTAAAAATGTGCCGGAGAAGTCTGATCCCCAGCGCAAACGCTCCCCCACAGATGACAATGCTTGAGATCATACAGACTTCCGTACATTTATATACATTTTCTGTTCATATTTCAGTATATAACATTTTTCAATATTTGTCAATATTCCGGAGAAAATTATAAAATTTTCCTTAAATAAAAATCATCCTGTGAGATATAATACTATCACGGCATCAACAAAACCGATTTCTGATAAAGATATCAGTGAAATGGTTCAACAAATAAAATAAAAGGAGACTTTAACTATGAAGGGTGAAATGACACAGAAGGGCAAGGAAGCTCTCGAAAGATTCAAGATGGAGTCAGCAAGCGAAATGGGCGTAAATCTTAAGCCCGGCTATAACGGCGATCTTACCTCAAGAGAGGCAGGCTCTATCGGCGGTCAGATGGTCAAGAAGATGATCGACGCATACAAGATGCAGTAACAGAATAATATTGAGATACGCTCCTCATCTGAGGGGCGTATTTTCGTGCAAATAGGGGTTGACATTTCAGATGATGTGTGATATAATCTGAAAATGAAAATCATTTTCAGATTTGGAGAAAAGTATGAAAAACGATTCAGGATATAATACAAAACAAAAGGAAAAGCTTCTTTCCTACTTAATTTCAAACAAAGACGAACATACAAACGTTGCCGGAATCAGCGCATTTCTTGCCGCTGAGGGAACTCCTGTCGGCACAGCAACGATTTACCGTCAGCTTGACCGCCTTGTTGAACAGGGACTTGTCCGCCGCTATGCCATTGACGGCAAAACTGGAGCGTGCTATCAGTACGTTGACAGCGATGCCGGATGTCATCAGCATTTCCACCTCAAATGCAAGAGCTGCGGCAGACTTATCCACACCGACTGCGATCATCTTTCCGAAATAAATGAGCATATGCTTCAGCACCACGGATTCACTGTGGATTCCTCCATGACCGTGTTTTATGGTATCTGCTCCGACTGTCGGGAGGACGCCGTATGAAACGATATATCTGCATTCTTGCGGCAACAGCTCTCCTTGTGACGGGAATTTTCACCGGCTGCGCTCCTGCTGTCAAAAAAGACGGCGATAAACTTTCGATAGTGACGACGTGCTTTCCGCCCTATGATTTCGCACGGGCTGTTGCCGGAGATACCGCCGATATCACGATGCTTCTCAGCACCGGAGCCGAAGCTCATTCCTATGAACCTACTCCGCTTGATATCGCTGAGATCCAGAACTGTGACGTTTTTATTTGCATAGGCGGCGAGGACGAGGTCTGGGTGGATAAGATCCTTGATTCTATCGACACGTCTGATATTGAAGTCGTCCGGCTTATCGACCACGCTGAGCTTCTTGAAGAAGAACCTGTCGCCGGAGCTTCTCCTGACGGTCACGATCATCATCACCACCACGACCACGAGAAGCACGACGATCACGGCGAGGTCAGTGAGGAACACGCAGACGGTCATATATGGACATCTCCGGCAAATGCCATGCACTGTCTTGAAGCAGTAAAAACTGCGCTTTGTGAAGCTGCTCCAGAGAACAAAAACCTCTACGCTGACAGCTTCAGCAGCTACAGCGAACAGCTTGCCGGACTTGACCGTGAATTCTCTCAGTTTATGGAAAATGCGGAGAATAACGTTATCGTTGTTGCCGATCGTTTTCCGTTCCGCTATCTAGCCAACGATTACGGCATGGAATATTTTGCGGCTTTCAGCGGATGCAGCTCTGAATCGGAGCCGTCCGTGTACACAATGGCGTTTCTCATTGACGAGATACTTGAACACGATATCGACACGGTTTTCTGCCTTGAATTCTCGACAAGACGTCTTGCGGAAAAGCTTGCAGATGCTACAGATGCGGAAGTTCTGCCGCTGAATTCGTGCCACAACGTATCAAAAAAAGACTTTGAAAACGGCGTTACATATATTGACCTTATGTACGATAATCTGAAAAATATCAAGGAGGCTCTTTCGTGAAAAAAATACTTGAATGTGATAAGCTCAGTGCAAGCTACGACGGCACAAAGGTTCTCAGCGGACTGAGCTTTTCCCTGAATGAGGGAGATTACCTCTGTATACTGGGCGAAAACGGCTCCGGCAAGAGCACTCTCGTGAAGTGCCTTCTGGGAATAAAATCTCCCGACAGCGGAAAAATAATTCTTGGTGACGGGCTTAAATCAACGGATATAGGCTATCTTCCGCAGCACACAAATCTTTCGGCTGGATTTCCGGCGACTGTTGCTGAAGTCGTGATTTCCGGATGTCTTGGCAGACGCGGACTTCGTCCCTTCTACTCCGCAAAGGAAAAAGAAACTGCACGTCATGCAATGGAACGTCTTGGAGTTGCCGACCTTGCCGACCGCAGCTGCCGTGAGCTTTCCGGCGGTCAGCAGCAGAGAATGCTTCTTGCAAGAGCAATGTGCGCCGCAAAGAAGCTTCTTCTTCTGGACGAGCCTGTTTCCGGACTTGATCCTACAGCTACAGCGGAAATGTATCAGCTCATCGACGACCTCAACAAAAA
Organism: Ruminococcus sp.; assembly: GCA_017461395.1. GTDB lineage: Bacteria > Bacillota > Clostridia > Oscillospirales > Ruminococcaceae > Ruminococcus. The sequence goes on along the minus strand of JAFTYF010000040.1, from coordinate 14,495 downwards.
GGACGGCATGACCGTTATCATGGTTTCGCATGACGTTGTAAAGTCGCTTGAATGTGCCAACAGGATACTCTGTCTCTGCTGCAGCGAACACAGCTTTTTCGGCACACCGGAGGAATATGTTAATTCTCACATAAGCAGCAGATTTTTAGGAGAATGAATATGACAGAAAATATCAGATTAATGTTTACTCCCGAATTTTTCGGGGCAATACTTCTTCCAGCCATAATCGGCGGACTTGCAGTGACGATATGTTCATCACTTCTCGGAGTTACACTCGTTCTGAAGCGCTATTCCATGATAGGCGACGGACTTTCCCACATAGGCTACGGTGCGCTTTCCGTTGCGGCAGTAATGAATCTTGCACCGCTTAAAGTTGCGCTTCCCGTTGTAATAATTGCGGCGTTCATACTTCTGAGGCTCAGCGAAAGCAGCAAGCTAAGCGGAGATTCTGCCATTGCGCTTTTCTCAACTACGGCACTTTCTGTCGGAATACTTGTTTCCTCAAAAGCCGGTATCACCAACGACGTAAGCCACTATATGTTCGGAAGCATCCTTGCCATGAATAAAAGCGATGTTATCCTGAGCGTTGTTCTTTCCGTTATCGTAATCACAGCGTTCATTATTCTGTACAACAGGATATTCTCAGTTACATTTGACGAGAATTTCGCAAGAGCGACCGGCGTCAATGCCGGAATCTACAACATGATTTTTGCCGTGCTTACGGCTGTTACTGTAGTTCTTGGCATGATGATGATGGGCGCACTTCTGATTTCAAGCCTGATAGTGATTCCCACTCTCACAGCAATGCGTATATGCCGCAGCTTCCGTGGGGTAGTACTTACGGCAGGAGCAGTTTCCGTTGCGAGCTTCCTCATAGGAATGTTCATGTCTCTGCTGCTGAATACAGCTCCCGGCGCAAGCATCGTCATCGTGAATGTTTTCTTTTTCCTCTGTTTCAGTCTTTTCGGGGCTGTCTGCCGGAAAAGATCCTGACATCATCGGTTTCGTCCTCGGGAATGCTCACAGGAGCAGCTTCTGAGGGGATGTATATTTTTGTATCATCACAGCACATCTGAGTTCACCTCCGTCTGTCTATTGTCTGCAGATTATGCGGAAATATTCGTCATAAACTAATAACTAAATATCGTTGCATAATGATGAATATTTATGCAAAACGCTGAATTTCCCCGAAATATCGGGGGATATCCGTCAGATATATTGACAATGTGTTGAAATTGTGATAAAATAAGCAGGAAATTAAAATTTCAAAAACAATATTTTGGAGGTAACAACTATGGCATTTTGTAAACATTGCGGAACACAGTATCCCGACGGCGGATCATGCACAAATCCTGAGTGCCCCGGCGCTCAGCAGGCAGCAGCACCGACAAACAGTGCTCTTGACGGCGGCTTCAATGAGGCTATGGAAAAGGTAAAGAAGAACAGCGGCGTTATCATCGGCGCAGTTATCGCATTTATCGCTCTCGTTATCGTTATCGTTTTCATCGGTGGTCACACTGGTGCTAAGGGTGCAGCTAACAAGTATGCAAAGAATATGTATAAGAAGAGCGGTTTCAAGAGCGTTTCAAAGGTATCACTCCTTGACGATGCTTACAAGGAATACAAGAAGAGCGATGAATTTGATGACGACAAGGACGAATTCAAGGAAATGATTGACAACATGAAGGATAATGATGTCAAGTTCAAGGTTAAGAGCGTTAAGAAGGGCAAGAAGCTTAAGAAGGATGCACTCAAGGGCGCAGAAGTATACTTTGAAGAGCAGGCTGATGAATTCGATGTTGACGATGACATTGATGTAAAGAAGGGCTATGAGTTCAAGATTAAGGTTAAGATGAAGGCTGACGGCGAGTCCAAGACAACCACACAGAAAATCTGTGTTGTTAAGGTTAAGGGCAATGGCTGGAAGGTAATCCCTGAATCTGCTGATTCACTTTCATTTGACGAAGACGATTTCGATTACGACGATTTCGACTTTGATTTCTAATTAATAAAACATTAAATCCGGAGCTTCGGCTCCGGATTTTTTGGCACCAGCGGTGCCCCCGATTCACGTTCCCATGCGCTTTGCGCATTACTCTCTGCGGCGGAAATAATCTGCTTTCGCTCATGGAATGAATTCCGGCGGCAGGTAATTCTAATATACCAGCGGTGCCCCCGATTCACGTTCCCATTGAAAAGGGCGCACACACAGGTTCGCCCCTACTTGACCTTCCGCCGATATCATGTTATAATTTAAAAAAAGCAAGGAGGGATCTCATGGAAAACTCAGGCGAATTTCTTACTGAAAAAATGTACAGCATCGGACGTGTCGTTGTGGACAAGAGTTTCCACACGCAGAGCGCCGACGAAGTTTTTTTCCGTTATTTCGGCAACGATGTTATCTACTCAATCCGCCGTACTATCGACGACGAGGATTTCCCGCGCATCCTTGAATGTATCGAGGAAGCGTCCGAAGGTGAGATCCGTCGAACCGTCATCCGCATGAAGGGAATAAACGGTATTCCACGCTATATCCTCGCCGCAGTGAAAAAACTTCCGTCCTCTGCCGGCGATGAACCGCTTTTCGGAATCAGCTTCAGTGATGTATTTTCACTGGAAAACCTTGCCTACATCCGTCAAAGAAAAATCTCAGAATACCGCTATGTTCTCAGCCTTATCAGCGATCTTGCATTTGAATACAGCTTCGAGACAGGCGAGCTTAAAATATATATGTTCGACTGCTGCCGTGAAATCGTTCTTGTCAGCGAAAATCTCGAAAAATGGCGGCAGGATTCCATTGACGCCGGATACATCCAGTCACGGTATATCAACACCTTCAACAGTCTGTGCCGTGATATCCGAAACGGCGTATACCGTTTTGACTATGAAATCGAATCCTCCGTGCTGACCAAAGGTGAATCAAGGGAGCTCTGCCTTTTCCGCGGAATCACACGATACGATTCGCCCGACAGAAAAAAAGTCAGCGGCATCATCTCCGTTGTAAGCTCACGTCAGAAAAGTAAGGACATAAATATGACTATCGAATCTAACAAGGATTCGATCTCCGGACTTCTCAACAAACGCTCAGTGACAACCTTCGCTACAAAGCTTCTTGAAGATAAGCCCTCCGGAACCATTTCGCTTGTCATTCTTGATATCGACAACTTCACCGAAATAAACAGCAGCTACGGTCATCTTTTCGGCGACGAGGTGATCTATCGTATCGCCGGAATCGTCAAAAACGAGATAGGCTCGCACGGTATTGCCGGAAGAATCAGCGGAAGCAGCTTCCTTATCGTGTTGGAGGATATCAGGGACGAGGAAGATCTTCGCGGCGTTCTCAGGGCGATCCGCACAAACACGGAATTTGCCTTCGCTGACAGGTCTGAGAATTTCCGGCTGACGTGCTCAATGGGAATTTCCTCCTATCCGAAAGACAGCTCCGATTACGATGAGCTTTTCATGCAGGCAGACAAAGCTCTGTATATAGCCCAGCAGAAAGGTCAGAACCGATATGTTATCTACGATATTGAAAAGCATGGTCCCGTAGAAAAGGACGCCGAAAACAAGATTGTCTACCTCGGAAATAACAATTCCTCATCAGAAACTCTCAGCTTTATGGGCAGGCTTGCCGAAAGCCTTGTACTCGGAAGAATTCCGGATATCTCCGTTCTGCTGGAGCAGATACGCTCGCAGTTTGCCATTGATGATATATGCGTTTATGCCGGAAAGGATATGAATCTTATCCTCAGCTGCGGAAACGCACAGTCCAAAAATGCAGCATATCTCCTTGAAAATGCCTATACAGAGCGTTTTACAGGCGACGGAGTTTTCGTTATCGACAACGTAAATGAGCTTGAAGGCCGTGACGACAATGCTTTTGCACAGCTTACCGCACAGAAAATCGGCGGCGCAGTGCAGTACCTTATGACGGAAAATAACGTCATAAAGGGCATGATTTCGTTCTGCTATATCAGCCGCTTCAAGAAATGGTCGGTTTCTGATATCAGCTATCTGTCAATTATCGGTCGAACTGTCACTGCTTTGCTCAAAAAGAATGCATATATCTAAGTAATTGACGGACTTATTAATCTTGAATCACAAATAAAAATGGCGGATAATATCCGCCATTTTTATTATAAATTTTCATTTTCCTGTCTGCGCATTCTGATGTAATCCTCCAGAATATCCACAGTGCGGCCGATACCAAGACGGCTGCTGTTGATACAGATATCATACAGTCTTGAATCGCCCCAGTGAGCGCTGCAGTGATAGTTATGATAGCGCTTTCTTTTCTTATCCTTCTTGCTGATGAGATCTCTTGCCTTTTCCTCGGACAGCTCGTAAAGCTCCATGATACGCTTCACCTTTTCGTCCATATCACCGAGAACAAACAGCGATATAAGGCTGTCGTATTTTCTCAGCTTTGATTCTGAGCAGCGTCCCACTACGACAAAGGATTCTCCGCTTGCAGCCTTGTCCTCGATGAACCTGAACTGCATTTCTGCAATATTGTCCTCGATTGAGTTGCTGTATCCCCTTACATTACGTGAAATGAGGCGGTGCTTGGGGTTTTCGTTGTATTTCTCGATAAGCTCAGGCGCAAGACCTGTCTTTTCAGCGATTTCAAGGATAAGGTGACGGTCGTAGATCGGCAGATCAAATCTTTTTGCAAGCTCCTCAGCGATAGAACGTCCGCCGCTGCCGAATTCACGTCCGACTGAAATAATTATCTGTCCCATAATTTCCTCCTGTTATATATCAAAGATAGCGTACAAAGAGATATACGGTCGAAATTGCAAGAACCATGACCGTAGCCGGCGCAAGCTTTTTACAGTATCTACCCCAGCTTATGGGATAACCATTCTTGGCGGCAACAGCTGTTCCGACAACGTTTGCAGAGGCTCCGATAGGAGTTGCGCTTCCGCCGATATCAGTACCGATAGAGAGCGTCCATGCAAGTGTAGGAAGGCTTACTCCCGTTGAAGCTGAAAGGCTCTGTATAACAGGAACCATTGTTGCGGCAAAGGGAATATTATCAACAAATGCGCTTGCAATAGCCGATACCCAGAGGATAATTGCAATCATAGCCATTGTATTGCCAGCACTTATCTTCTCGATAAATTCGGCGATAAGCTCGAGGATGCCTGTTTCTTCAAGACCGCTTACCACGATGAAAAGTCCGATGAAGAACACGAGAGTCTTGTAATCGACCTTTTTCATTATCTCAGGAGTATTTTTTCCGGATGTAAGTATAGTTATTACTGCAATTCCCAGACCAATTGCTGCAACCGTGAGATGTGTCATTGCGTGTGTTATAAGAAGAACTACAGCAAGTCCGAAAATAAAGCTGCTGATGATGAAATCTTTCTTGTTGGTGATAGCCTCTGAGGGCTTTGGAAGCTTACTGATATCGACCTTTTCGCCGCCGTCTGAAGCAAGCTCCTTTCTGAATGCAAAGTAGAAGAATACCACTGAAAATACGAGAGAAATCCCAGCTACAAGACCTGTATTCGAGAGGAAGTCAAAGAAGGAGTATCCGAGTGAAGTTCCAACGATGATGTTGGGCGGATCTCCGCACATTGTTGCGCTTCCGCCGAGGTTTGCACAGAAAATTTCTGCAAGAATCATCGGCACAGGATTGAATTTAAGCAGATTTGCAAGCTCGATAGTTACAGCTGCAAGGAACATGATTACGGTAATGCTGTCAATGAACATTGAAAGTACCGCAGACATAAGCATAAATGTGATAAAAACAGGGATAGTACGGCATTTTACAAGGAACGCTATCCTCATGCAGAGCCAGCGGAAAAATCCGGCTTTTGCCATTCCCTCTACCATTATCATCATTCCGGCGATGAAAATGATCGTCGCCCAGTTGATTCCCTTGCTCTCGCTTTCGGATGTTGCGTACCAGAACTCAGCCTTTGCGAAATCAGCAACCGCAAGCGTGTTCCAGATCGAAGTCCAGCTTCTTTTGCAGATGCCGAACACAACGGTAAGCGTGAGAATTCCGCTTCCGAGAGTTACATAATGCCGCTCTATCTTGTCAAGGACGATCATAACGAACATCGCCACGAAGATTATAACGGCAAAAATCTGTGCTGTCATAATAAACCTCCACATGCATAATTATATAAAAATCCACTACGAATTATAGCACATTCCTCTGGATATTTCAAGGAAAATCCTATTTATCGAGGATTTTCTACAAATAAAGCCCGAAGATTCACCCTTTTGTCTTTTTTTTGGACAACTTGCCTTTATCTAATGCGTAATTGTGGTGTCCCTGACGGGACAGATTGAAATTATAAATGACACTTTGTAGGGGCAATCTGTGTTCGCCCATGTTTTTTGCAGCTTATTTGCGGGACGTCGAGACGCCGTCACCTACACATTGTCGCCGGAATTATTTTTTTCATTCCATCGGCGAAGCCGACACAACGATTACACATTACGCATTACGCATTATTTTTGTCATTTTTGCTTGCATTCTGCCGGAATTTATGATATAATATTCTCAATATTTTTAAAGGAGATAATAATGATCATGATGTACGTTCTGCTCATAGCAGGCTTTGTCCTGCTTATCAAGGGTGCTGACTTCTTCGTCGAGGGAAGCTCCTCAGTCGCAAAAAAGCTCAGTATACCGCCGCTTATCATCGGTATGACTATCGTTGCAATGGGAACAAGTCTGCCGGAAACCTCCGTCAGCGTAACGGCTTCTTTAGCCGGCGCAAATGATCTTTCAATAAGCAACGCTGTCGGCTCGAATATCTTCAACCTGCTTGTTGTTGCCGGATTATGTGCACTGTTTCATCCTCTGCCGGTTCAACGTGATTCAATTAAAAGAGACTTTCCTTTTTCTATAATTGCGTCTGCAATTCTGCTTGCATTCGGCTTCTTCACAGACAACATCTCACGCATTGCCGGAGCTGCACTTCTTCTTGTTTTTGTTGTATTTATGATAAGCATGGTGCATAATGCTCTTATGGCAAGAAAATCCGGTATAGCTTCCGCTGAGGGTGAGGAAATAAAGCTTCTTCCAGGCTGGCAGTGTGTAATTTACATCATCGGCGGAATTATCGCTATTGCCGCCGGCGGAAAAATGGTCGTTGAGGGAGCTTCTGACATCGCCAAGAGCTTCGGTATGTCTGACAACCTTATCGGTATGACTATCGTTGCGCTTGGAACAAGTCTGCCGGAGCTTGTAACCTCACTCGTTGCCGCTAAGAAAAACGAAACTGATATGGCTCTCGGAAACGTTATCGGCTCAAATGTGTTTAATATCCTCCTTGTTCTCGGAATTGCCGCTGTTATTTCACCGATAGCCTTTACTATGCAAAACTGCATTGATACGCTGTTTCTTATCGGGACAAGCTTGCTTGTGCTTGTTTTCTGTCTCCCGAAGAAGAAAATCGTCCGCTGGCATGGCTTATCAATGGTAGCTCTTTATGCCGGATATACGGTGTATCTCTTTGTAAGATGATGTGAAATAACGAGTACAACAGACCACGGAAACGTGTTTCAAGAATATATCTGATGAAAAAAAGGGAGCAGAAATCTGCTCCCTTTAATCATAATTAGAAATCAAAATCGCCGTAGTCGAAATCTTCCATGTCGTCATAGTCAAAATCTTCCATGTCGTCATAGTCAAAATCTTCCATGTCGTCAAGGTCGAAACCGCTCATTCCGCCCATCATAGATGCGCCGAGAAGATCTTCAGAGAGGTCGCCCCAGTCACCGAAAGAATCCATGTCAACGTAAGGTGCGATATACCAGCCGCTGCAGCCCTTGTACTTAACAACGTAGATTTCAGCAGTTGAACTTGCAGAAACCTTTTCCTTCTTGTACTTAACGCTTGCTTCAAGCTCTACCTTAACTCTGTAAGCTTTCTTTACCTCAACCTCGTCAAGTCCCAGATCCTTAAAGAAAGCAGAAGCTGATTCTTCGATAGCGTCCTTAGTCTTGCCGGAAACTTTCTTCTTGCCCTTGAAATCAATCTTAACCTTGTGCTTGATCTTGTTATCCTTGATTACATCCTTGATTTCATCTTCTGCATCCTTGATGAAGTCTTTGTAATCCTCGTCATTCTCGTCTTCGATTATTTCCTTGAAATCATCAAACTGATCCTTGGGGATAACAGCGTGTGCGATTTTGTCAGCATCGATCTTGTTTATGCCCTTAACAGCGTTGTTAAGCGGCTTTTTGTAGCCGGCAAAGAGTAAGTTAAAAAGGAACACGCCTGCAATAACGAGAACAACGATAGCTGCAACAGCAATGATAATGCCCTTCTTGGAACCCTTCTTGTCTGCTGTCATGTCAGCGGAGTCAAATCCTCCTACAGGTGTAGAGCCGTCTGAAACGGGTGCAGCAGCGTTTGCGTTTGAAGCTGCGCAGTTTGCGCACTCTATTGTTCCGTCAGGAATCTGAGCGCCGCAAGTTTTACAAAATGCCATAATAAACCTCCATAAAATTAAAATAAATATGTATCGTTCCGTGCAATGCGGAAAAACGTCTGTATTTCCACATTCTTACTATCAGAACGTATGATTATGATATCACATTTTACGACCTTTGTCAATGATATTTTCAATTTTTCACCATTTTTAACTATCTTGTAATCATAGGCACCAGCAGTGTCCCATTTTAACTCTTAATTCATAAAGCAATAGAATAATCATTGCTCCGACAGCCGCAAATTTCAGCACAGCAATACCTCGGCGCAGAACGTATTCGTGAGTTCTTCCGGCAACAAGAGTTTCCAGTACGGTGCCGCCGTCGAGGAAAGAAAACGGCAGCAGATTATACACGCAAAGTGCAAAATTTACCGCCGCAAAGGAATCACTTCCGCCGACGAGATTAATAATTCCGGCACAGAAAAGATTTACCGCCGGCCCTGACAGAAGCACCATAAGACTGTATTTCATGGGGACAGACGAATTTTTCTCCGCAGTCATGATAATTCCCGTTCCTGTGAGAGATACCTTCTGCACACTGATTCCGGCAGCGGCGGCAGCGAAGATATGCCCCAGCTCATGGAGGATACATCCGCCGTAAAAGCAGAGGATTGTCTGATTTTCACGCAGAAGGAAAAGCATGGCATTGAACAGCAGAAAGGTGAAGTGTATGTCCGTGCGCACCCCCGATATCCGCAGGCTTATCAAAGGAGACTGCGCAGAAGCTCTGCCGGATTCGGAAAAATCTCTGCGGTATCGGCAGAAAGCTTCTTTATTATGTGGAAAATCCCCTCTGCCGTACCGGAAAGTGCGGTATTCAGCAGAAAAATGATCGCTGCAAGTACGGCGCAGACAGCCGCCTGCATTGCCGGAGCGTCATCGGAACGCCCACGGTATCGTGATTCATATTCAGCAAGAAGCTCCTGCGTGCTGTCCTCCTCTGGAATATTTTCGTTCATGCTATCAGCTCCCTTCGGTAAAAAATATGCAGTATACAACCTGATAATGCGTAATTATGGTGTCCCTGATTGGAGAAAATTCAAGACAACACTGTTGTAGGGGACGATGTCCACGACGTCCCACATAATTCCCGATGAAACATCACGGGCGCACACATAGGTACGCCCCTACAAATTGACGCAGTATATATTTTTCAATCTATCAGCGAAGCCGAAACCACAATTACGAATTACGCATTATCTTGTATGCAGATTGCACAGCTGAAAGAACAAAAAGAGATTATTTTCCACAAAGTTGTAAGTTAAGTGTTGCTTTTATTTCCCAAAAGTGTTATAATTATAATGTTATTATTTATTGAAGGGAATAAAAGTTCTATGACGAAAAAAAGCACAAAAACGGCTGCAACAGGCGGCTTTGGTTCAAAGCTCGGATTTATCCTTGCTGCCGCAGGTTCGGCAGTAGGGTTGGGAAACATCTGGCGTTTTCCGTATCTTGCGGCTAAATACGGCGGCGGAATCTTCCTGCTTATCTACCTGATTTTCGCCGTAACATTCGGATTTGCACTTATGCTCACGGAAATTGCGATCGGCAGACGTACCGGAAAAAGCGTTATCGGAGCATTTCCGGCAGTAAACAAAAAATTCAAACCGCTCGGCTGGCTTTCGGCACTTGTTCCGGCTCTTATCCTGCCGTATTACTGCGTTATAGGCGGCTGGGTACTCAAATTCATGACGGTGTTCATAACCGGCGGAGGCTCGGAAATCGCTAATAAATCGTATGGCACAACTGATGCCGGAGCCGATATTTCGTTCTTTGATCACTTTATCGGACTTATCGCTCAGCCTACGGTATTTTTCCTTTTCTACGCTGTTGCCGGAGCAGTTGTTGTATGTCTTGGCGTTGATAAGGGAATCGAAAAATTCAGCAAATTCCTCATGCCGCTTCTCCTCGTTATCATTGTCGGAATCAGCATCTATACGCTCACTCTTGACGGTGCAGGCGAAGGACTTAAATACTACATTCTTCCCGATTTTGACGGATTTACCGGCACAAAGCTTATGAAAACGATTGCTGCCGCAGTTGGACAGCTTTTCTACTCCATGTCGCTAGCAATGGGAATCATGGTTACATACGGCTCATATATGCGCAAAGAGGATTCAATCGAAGGTTCAGTAAGACATATCGAAATTTTTGATACTCTCGTCGCATTCCTCTCCGGACTCATCATTGTTCCGGCAGTATTTGTATTTTCCGGCGGAGATCCTGACGCTCTCAACAAGGGACCTGGACTTATGTTCGTAACTCTCCCGAAGGTATTTGATTCCATGCCGGCTGGACAGTTCATCGGTGCGCTTTTCTTTATTCTTGTCGCTCTTGCTGCACTTACATCTTCAATTTCGCTGACAGAGACAGTTACGGCTGTTGTTATGGAAAAAACAAAGCTCAGCCGTGTGAAAAGCTGTGGAATCGTAATTATATTCACTATCGCAGTGGGAATGCTCTCCGTACTCGGCTACAGCGCATGGGCAGACTTCAAGCTGTTCGGAATGCAAATGCTCGACTTCTTCGACTTCATCACAAACAACCTTATGATGCCTGTTGCAGCACTCTTTACCTGTATTCTCGTGGGCTATGTTGTCAAGACGAAGTACGTTGAGGAGGAAGTTATGTACGGCGAAAAGACCTTCCGTTCAAAGCTGCTCTACAGAGGCATGATAAAGTATATCTGCCCTGTCTGCATGATAATCATTCTCGTTACACCTTTCGTAACGGAAATTTAAGGCGAAAAGAGGTTTTTTATGAATTGCAAAAACTGCGGAGCCGTTATCAAAGACGGCGCAAAATTCTGTGCCGGATGCGGTCAGACTATCAAGGAACCCACACCCCCAGTACAATTCTATTCACAGCCGGTTCAGCAGAATCAGTATCAGCCGCAGCAGCAGAATCAGCAGATGTACGGCGGCGGATATCTTCAGGATCAGCAGAATTACGGCTATCAGGGACAGACTGCCGGCTATGGCGGATACGCTCAGCAGGGAGGATTCGGCGGATACAGCGCTCCTCCGACGGCTAATGGTACCCACTCCGGAATAAAGACGCTTCTGCTTCTTTTCATGGCAGCAGCAATGATTCTTTCGTCCCTCGGACTGCTTTTCTTCCCGTTTGCAAAGTCAGCAGATGAATTCCACATTTTAGCAACAAACAGCGATATGCTTTGCAGCTTCATGAACGGACTTGAAGCTAATGACGGCGATTTCGGTGAAACTCTTGAAGGATTTTTTGAAAAAGATGAAGAAGTCTTATACAATATATGCTTCTTTGGCTCAGTAATTCTGCTTGCAGTGTCGATGCTTTTTTACATCATCGGATTTGTGTGTATTCCTGTGGGAAACCATTCCGCAGCTTCGGCAATAATGGGAATAGGCTCGATAATTACGGCTGTCGGATATCTCATTGTGTTCATTGAGGGAATATCCTATTCATCTATATCAGAGGATAAAGGCACTATTTTTGAATACAGTGTCAGCCTTGCGCCGCTGATTATGCTTCTCATATCTGCGGTAATGTTCATTCTTGCCTGTGTTTCGGCAGGAAAAATGCGTAAGGCATAATAATTCAGGGGCGAACCTGTGTGTTCGCCCCTACTTGACTTTTTATAAAAAAATAAGTATAATATATCTATCAGGATTTCAGAGGAGGCATTATGGAGAGAAGCAAATTAATGGGACTTATAATCGCAGTTCTGGCGGCTGTGCTTATGGCGATAGCAGGAAAATCCTGCACCGTTGACGCCAAGAAAAAAAATCCGCCCGTTCAGCGCCCGACGATAGTCGTTTCGCCGCAGATAGTTCAGGGGGACGGCTATACTCCGCCACCCGCTGATATCACGACTGCCGCACCAGTGCCAACAGCTCCGCCCGAGCCGGATACATACGACGAAATCGCTCCGCCGACAGAAACAGGCTCGAAATCAAAGCTTGATCTGCTCTGGGAACAGACGGCACAATAATAATTTCAACTACAGGAGGAATTTAAAATGGTTGTTATCGAAATGGAAAACGGAAAGAAGATTAAAATAGAGCTTTACCCTGAAATCGCACCTATTTCATGCGAAAACTTTGAGAAACTCGTGAAAAGCGGCTTCTATGACGGACTGACTTTCCACAGAGTTATCCCCGGCTTTATGATTCAGGGTGGATGTCCCAACGGTACAGGCACAGGCGGCCCCGGCTGGAATATCAAGGGCGAATTTTCATCAAACGGCGTAAAGAACGACCTCAAGCACACAAGAGGAGTTCTTTCAATGGCTCGCTCCATGATGCCCGACTCTGCTGGCTCACAGTTCTTTATCATGCACGATGACGCTCCGCACCTTGACGGTCAGTATGCCGCTTTCGGAAAGGTTATTGAGGGCATGGATGCTGTTGACGAGATTGCTGAAACTGCAACTGATTTCAGAGATAAGCCTGTAAATCCGCAGATAATGAAGAAGGTTACTATTGAATAATATAACAGGGCGACTTATGCGATTGGCTTGTCAATAATACCTGTATAATTCAAAGTCAAGCACACACGACACGTTTTGTCCGAGGTTACTGATAAATTATATAAACAGATAATGGTGGGATTCCAAAGGGTTGATAACCCTTTGGCGGAGTCCAGAGGCAGCGCCTCTGGCAGGGAGTGGGGTGCGGGTGTCCAGTGGACACCTCTGCGAAGCAGAAGCACCGACCGAACCAACAGGTGAGATTCGACGCCCTGCTTTTTCCTTAGAAGCGCTTCGCAAAGGGTGAATTGAAAAACAGTCCGGTGGACTGTTTTTCAAGAGGGAACGCCTTGCAAGTGAAGGCGTTCCCTGACAACAAACAACATGGGCGGATGTGGGCATCCGCCTCTACACATTATATCAATCTCACCGCACAGAACTTGTGCGGTATTGTTTTATTGCTGAAACTAAATTGAAAGGAATGATTTTATGCTGTATATCGGATGTCATCTGTCTAGCTCAAAAGGATTTATGGCCATGGGCCGTCAGGCGGCTGAAATCGGAGCGAATACCTTTGCATTCTTCACAAGAAATCCAAGAGGAGGCGCCGCAAAGCCGGTTGATCCGAAGGATGCCGCCGATTTTATGAAGTTCGCTGCCGAAAATAACTTCGGAAAGCTTGTGGCTCATGCTCCGTACACCATGAACGCTTGTGCCGCTGACGAAAATATCCGCCGTTTTGCAAGAGAAGCTATGGCGGACGACCTCGCACGAATGGAGTCAGTTCCCGGAAATTACTACAATTTCCACCCAGGCTCTCATGTAAAGCAGGGCACTGAAATCGGCACGGCTCTTATCGCTGAACAGCTCAATACGGTTCTTACAAAGGAGCAGTCAACGATAGTTCTTCTTGAATCAATGGCTGGAAAAGGCTCTGAAATGGGACGAAATTTCGAGGAGCTCCGTGAGATAATTGACCGTGTGGAGCTTCAGGAAAAGCTCGGAGTTTGCATTGATACCTGTCATATATGGGACGGCGGCTACGATATCGTGAACGATCTTGACGGTGTTCTGGAGCAGTTTGACCGCATTATCGGTCTGGACAGGCTCAAAGCTGTTCACATGAACGACAGCCTTAATCCGCTCGGCGCACACAAGGATCGCCATGCTAAAATAGGAGAGGGACACATTGGCGCTGAGGCTCTTATCAGAGTGATAAATCATCCGGCGCTCAGAGGACTGCCCTTTATCCTCGAAACTCCCAACGATATCGACGGTTACGCAAGGGAAATAAAATTCCTGCGTGAGAATTACAGTGAATCCTGATTTTTATAATTGAAAATATAGCAATACTGCATGATTTATGATGTTAACTTCGTGTGGTATTGCTATTTTTAAATAATCCTTGACAATTTTGCTTGATCAATGATATAATAAAATGGTAATATTTTACAATGATATATTTGTAAAATATTAACTAACAATTAGTTTAGGAGGTGCATGTTATGAGAAAGTTTAAACGATTTGCGGTACTGCTTACAGTGCTGAGTACAGCTTGTGTTAATATGACAGCTTGTGAAAAAAGAGCT
>JAFTYF010000039.1 GCA_017461395.1 Ruminococcus sp. | reverse complement strand
GGTCAAGAAACATAAAACCACACTTCAAGTTTTCATAATTTTTGAAAAGAAATCCTTTGTCCTTCTTCAGTAATTTTAAAATCGCTTTTTGTATATCACTAAAAGGTTATGTACCTAACGTAAAAGCACAGGTCTTATATGGATTGCAACTTTGAAGACATTTATTTTTTAGTTCCACAAATTTTGCTCTTTCGCTCTCGTAACTCCTACATTCTCCATCTACAACTCCTGCATCAGCTCCGCCAACACGCACCCGATACAGTTTACCATCCTCGCTTGTTACAAGTTCTCTGTCGCCTACATAGTCAGCATCGCTTACAAACTTAATGTCGGTGCAGTTAACAGGGGTAGCTTGGGCTGTGACATTACCGGTAGAAACATCAGCTTCATCATGAGAAGGGCAGTTAGCAGGGGTAACATCATGAGTGGGGCAGTTAGCATGGGTAGCTTGGGCTGTGATATGAGGGGTCTTTTTATCGGGAGTGCTTGTAAGTACACTGACAGCTTCTTCTGCGGTCTTGCAACGTTTCCGCTTGCCGTATGGATTTGGCATAGAGGATTTGCGTACATCAAGCTTTAGGAGACCACAAGCCTGATAGTAAGTAACACATACGTCTCTGTTATCATCTGCAAGCGGTACAGAGACCTCATATCCGTTAGCAACGCTGATGAACGCATCTCCGTTAAGGTCATATAAAAAGTCGTTCTCCTTTGCCCACTTTTTGCAGAGATATGCTTGCAGCGCATCACCGTGATACGGCATAATTATTCACTCCTTTCTGTGAGGTATAATTGTCGGGGTCAGTTAGCAGGGTAATACTAAACCGCCTGTCCTGACTCTTTCTTCTCAGCGGCAATTTCATCGATTGCTTTTAAAAACTGTTCACGGTCAGCCTGTGAAAGTTCCTTGCACATTCTCCGACCGAAAGTTGATACACTCATGTTACAGTGACAAGCAATCTCATACAACCGCACTCCGTTTAACAATGCCTTCGCTTTGATGTCCGCATTTACAAAAGTATTCATTAAAATCATCCTTTCACTTCAATATGAGCAGTGAAAAACACCGTTCACTTGCATATGTAACGAGAAGTGTTGGATGAGTTACAGAGGGCTGGACATAAACAAAAAAAGCCACCAAACCAGACCCGTTATCAGGTCTGATTCAGTGGCACTTTAGTATAAGTTGAATAATTCCAGTTTGAAACTGCACACTTATTTTTGTTCAAAACAGAGAAATGGAAAATTTTCAGAAATAAAAAAAGAGATGCCGTGATGACATCTCTTTTGGTATGTATTTAGATTTTTTCAAGAATTTCAGTTTTCTTGGCGTTATACTCTTCCTCGGTAATCACCCCTTCTGCCCTAAGCATATTCAGATTTCTTAATCTTTCAGAGGCAACTTCACTTCTGTTGGTTTCGACAGAGCGCAAGTATCTATCCTCCTCAGACACTTTCTCAGGCTTCTCCATTCTCAGAAGGTATTTATGTTCCCACCGGTAAACAAGCGGTTTTTTTATGAGAAAACGAATTGTGTCAATGATTATAAAAACAAATCCGTATGCACAAAAAAATGAAAAAATGACACCTTCTACAAAGTATGCAATCAAAAGTAATAAAATAGATAATCCGTACAACTTGTCACATAACCATTTCCAGACGGATCTAAAAATAAATGTACCATGCATAAATCCATGTATCACACTAGCCAGCATTAAACTGATATGAAATGTGTTAAAAACCGAAGCCTCGGTAGAAGGTTTGCGTATAGCCAGAAAGATTATTACTGATAAAACCCAACTCAGAATCATTGTGAGCTTTCTGAGCGTGTTGTTAAATCTGTATATTTTCTGTACTGATTTGGGCATTTCATCGTAAGTAACATTCATTGGGGATGCCTCCTTGTAAAATTACAAAATATAAAGCATTGTTCGATGATTAATCATTCTTCAGAACAAATACTCTGTTCACTCTCTGAACGGTATCGTGAGTGAGTGTTTCCATATCCTCATACATAATTACCATTGTGGTGCTTTCGCTCTTGTAGATAACAGGATGATATGTGATAGCTCCGTCTGTGTATTCTACGGTGAAGTCTGTACCAACAGTTCCTACGCCACCCATAGCTGTTTCCGCTTCTTCTCTGAGCATACCAAGCTTAACATCATTATAGAAGATAATGTGTTCATAATCCCATCGCTCATGGTCTGCTTCCAGAATACTCCACTCCAAACCCTTCAGCTCTGTGTCCCAGAGTCTGTCTTTTTCGCTTTGGTCTACAAGCAAAACCATATCATCTTCCAGATATTCAAGGTGAACACCCTTACCGTAGATATTGCTGTAGAACGAAAAGTCAGGGAAATCAAACTTTGCATAGGACATATTTTTCATAGGACGATAGGTGGGCGTCCACGGAGTTTCTTCGACAAGCTCCGTTCTGTTCAGTGCAAAAATGTCAAGTTCTTTTCCATTTACTGAGACAAGACCGAAATTCACGCCAGCGTGTGTCAGTTCTCCGTCGGGAACAAGCTTTACACTGTTCATATAGACATCATCACCGTCTGCATCACCATTAGGATTGGGCTTATTCGGCTCATAGGTTTCTTTAGGTGCTGTTTCTGAGTCAATATCAGCGATTTTATCAGAAGTAAAATCAGTGGTTGTAACATCAGACGCACTACTATTATCCTTATTATTTTCAACAGGTGAATCTGTTTTCTGACCACACCCAGTCATACACCCCAACAGCATCGCAGTCAAAACTGCAATACCAATCAATCTTCGCTTCATTTTCTTTTTCCTCCTATGTGATAAAATAAAAAAGTGCGCAGCCGTGAAGCTACGCACCGAAAAATGCATAACTCCATTGCTGCGACACAATCATTTCAGCATACCAAAGTATACGAAAAGTGAGCATGCACTTTTACCGAATAGTAAAAGAGCATACTTTGGTTTTTACAGCTGAATATTTGATTGTGTCGCACTTCATATTATACCACAACAGTGTACAAAAGTCAATCAAAATGCAGAAAAAAAGCAAATTCATCTGAAAAAGTGACTTTTTATAAAAGGAAAACACTGTTACTCATATCTCATGAGTAACAGTGTTTCGTATTTTATGCTTATTATCTTATTTTGGGATTAATACCACATAGATGTAATTACCACAGGTAAATCCTTACCTTTGTATCTGCGTAGGGCTGTCTTCGCCTGTCTCTCGTATATCTTGTATTCTGACGGAATATCACTGTTTATCACGGAACACCTTTCTGTTTCGATGTCCATAGACAGCCGGTATGCTCTATTTGCATCACCCTCAATCAGAACTGTCATCGTCAAAATATGTCCATTTAAAGATAAATCAACCAGTTTCAGCATATTATCATCCTCTCTATAAGCAACAGAACTTCACATTAAGTGATAATCAGAGATTTATCTCTTCGCTGTAAATAAAACCACAGTCGCAAGATATGATAGTTCGCTCACCTTTCGCAGTTGTTGTTAGGCGTAATTTCGAGGGAGATGTCCTTTTCAGAGTTTGAATGTCCATAACTGAGTATCTTTCTTTCATTTTATTCCTCAATTTCAATATAAGGACTATATTTCTCACAAAGTCTATCCCACTCTTCGTCGGTTATCACACCTTCAGTTGCAAGAAGTTTTCCTGCAATGTCGATGTTGTCGCAAATCTCATAATACGCAAACTCCTCGCCTTTACGTTCGGCTTCTTCTGCTTCTTCAAAAAGCTCAAAGACAGAACGAGGCAGTTTATCAGCAAAATCAGAAATATCAACATTTTCGTTTATCCATCTTTTCATAATATTGCTCCTTCCTTGCTATCCCACTCATACCATCTTGAAATGTCGTAAAGCCGAAACAATCGCTTCTTCCTTTTCCTTCGGACACTTCGGCTGTCTTGAGTTATTAGACTTCGCATTGTTGTAATTCTCACTCTTTTCCAGACCTTATTTATGCTTCACCTGTGAGATATATAGGTAGGAGACCGACAAACCTATATGTTCTTTGACATAAGCCTTGATTTCATCGTAAGTAGCCTTGCTCTCCGCAGAGGTCAAATCCAACTCGTCTGTATTCAGTTCAACCTCGATATGATGGTCTGTTTTTAGTTTGGACAATAATACTACCGCCTCAACATGCTTAGTTCTCGGGAAGAGATCAGCACCGGCGGCTTTAACGGCGGTATATCCGTAATCAGCGAGCATTTTTGCATCTCTTGCGGCAGTTGCGGGATTGCACGAGATCATAACTATTTTTTTCGGCGAAGCCTTAGATATAGCATTTATGGTTTCCTCCGAACATCCTTTGCGAGGGGGATCAATCACGATTATATCAGGGGAGCAGCCGTTTTTTCGGAGATCTTCAAAAACTACTCCGGCGTCTCCGCAATAAAATTCGGTATTGCTTATGTCGTTTATACGGGAATTTTTCCGTGCATTTTCGACAGCCTGAGGAACGATTTCGATACCAATGATTTTTCCGGCGCTTCCTGCCATAGAAAGTCCGATAGTTCCGGCGCCGCAGTAGAGATCAGCGATAATGTCATTATTTTCAGGAGCAGCATATTCCAGAGCCTTTGCGTAAAGACGTTCAGCCTGAGCGGTATTCACCTGATAGAAGGAAAGCGGTGAAATTTCAATTTTGTTTTCGCACATTATGTCAGAAATGGTATCGCTTCCGTAAAGCGTAACGCATTTTTTACCGAGTATCACATTTGTTTTGTCAGGATTTATATTCATCACGATGCTTTTTATATCGGGGAATTTTTCTGCAGCGATTCTGCAAAGACCAGAAAGTTGGCGTGAAATATCCTTTCGCACAACAATACAGAGCATGATTTCTCCGGAATGAGCACCTTTTCTTATGTAAATGTGACGAACTATTCCCGTATGCGATTCCTCATCGTAGGCAGAAATATTCTTGTCGTTGATATAGTCAAGGACAGTTTCGAGTATATCCCTGAATTGAACCGGCTGTAAAGCACAGTCGGTGAGAGAAACTATACGGTGACTTCTCGGAGCAAAGAAGCCACAGACAGCCTTTCCTTCGTTCATTGCGGTGGGATACTGAGCTTTGTTGCGGTAACCAGATGTGTCCTCAGCGGCAATGAAACTTTCAAATTCCGGTTCAATACCGCCGATACGTTTAAAAGCATTTCTTACGATGCTATCTTTTGTTCTGCATTCAGCTTCATAGGAAATATGGCGGAAAACGCATCCTCCGCATTTTTTGTAGTACGGACAGTCGTTTTCAGTTCGGTCAGCTGACGGAGTTATGAGCTTATCAATAATGCCATATGCATAGCTTTTAAGTACTTTCACAATCTTCACGCTGACAATATCTCCGACAGCCGTATCAGGAACAAAAACTGTGAATCCGCCGATTCTGCATACACCGCTTCCTTCACTCGTGATATCCTCTATTTCAGCGGTATAGAATTGATTTTTTTCAAGCATTCAGCTGCCTCCTTCTTTTTTTCCATGAGAGTATCAAACTGCCTGATGTACTCGTAGGGGAATTTATAATTATGTATTCTCGATATTTTTCCGTCCGGATAAATAAGCTTGGTAGAAGCTGCACAGCCGACTCCGAGAATAGTCTGAGTTTCGTCCATAATGAAGATATTGTAGAAGCTTTCGAAGCCTTTTTTGGAGTAGCCGATATTTTCGAGGTTATCGACGGTATTCTTCTGCCTGTACATATAATACGGAAGATAGCCGTTTGCGAGAAGCTTTTCTATGCTGTAGCTCACCATTTCAGCAGCGGGATTGTTATTGTTTTCGCCGGCTTTTTCAAAGAGATTTGCGGCACGCTTTATAGTCAGGGTGTGGACTGTAATGCTTTCAGGATCAAGCTCTGTTATTCTGTCGAGAGTATTTCTGAAGCTCTCAGGAGTTTCCGTCGGAAGTCCGGCTATGAGGTCTGTGTTGATGTTGGTGAAACCGATTTTTCTTGCAAGCTCAAAGGCTCTTATAGCGTCCTCACCGGAGTGCTTTCTGCCAATCACACGGAGAACATCATCATTGAGAGTCTGCGGATTGACAGATATCCTTTGTGCACCGAGTTCCTTTATCACACGGAGCTTTTCTTCTGTTATCGTATCAGGACGTCCTGCTTCAACGCTGTATTCGCGGATCTTTGCAAGATCGAAATTTTTGGCGACACATTCCATGATAGATCTGAGATCCTCAGCTGAAATGGAGGTGGGTGTTCCGCCGCCGAAATAAACTGTATCAATTTCAGTATTTGTTTCCCTGACTATCTGTGCTGTGATTTCAAGCTCTCTGCAAAGCATTTTTACATAATCTGGCATCAGCTTTACAGCGGAATCCATAGAGTGTGAAACGAAAGAGCAGTAGCTGCATCTTGTCGGGCAGAAGGGGATAGAGACATACAGACTGACAGCCCTGCTGTTTATCCTGTCAAGAATAGGAAGCTGATTTTCTGCGGTAATATAGCCAATATTGAGTTTTTCAGGAGATATCTCATATTTCTGTGAAAGTCTGTCATATATCTGCTCACGGGACATATCCTGCCGGATAAGCTCAACGAATTTCTTTACAGGACGGATTCCTGTCATAAGTCCCCAAGGAGGACGAATTCCGGTACGTTCCGATAGGATACGGTAAATCAGCCTGCAAAGCTCATGTTCAGCGGTATCCTTGTCAGCGCTGACTGGAGTATCAAGTGAGGCGTCAAGCGTGGAAAGCTTGCCGTCAAGCATGATCTGCGCTGAAATTTCCGTGTCATTTTGCACAGCAGCAATAACATAATCATCGCCGGCTGCATCGTTTATGTCATCTGAAAAAGCAAATCTGTTTTCATGAAAAAAAAGTTTAAGAGTTGCTTCAATTTCGTATTTAAAAGAATTGCCGATTAAAATAACCGGCATTTTAAAATTATTATTCATAAATTCCTCATTTTAAATTTCTCATGTAGGGATTGTTATTCTGCTCATAGCGGAGCGAGCTTGCAGGTCCATGTCCTGGAAGTACCTTGTAATCGCCGTTTATCATCTTAAGAGCACAAAGCGAATTACGCATATCAATGGGATTGCTTCCGGGAAAATCAGTGCGTCCGATAGAATCGCGGAACAGCGTATCACCGGTAAACATCACATTTCCGCAGACATAACATACGCTTCCCTCCGAATGACCGGGAGTATGAAGTACCTGAAAGCTGAGATCGCCGTCGTTAAGGAGAGAATCGCCGGTAATGGCTGTAAAATCCGTGACTGCTGTAAACGGATGATATGATATGCCAGCGGCAAGTGAGTATTCTGCGCTTGTGAGCATTTTTGCGTCATCCTCGTGGATGTAAACCTCAGCGCCTGTAAGCTTCCGGACGGCTTCAACACCGCCTATGTGATCGAAATGACCGTGAGTAAGCAGTATCTTGCGGAGTTTAAGCTTGTGGGATTCAAGGAATTTCATAAGATAATCCGGATCGCCGCCGAGATCAATGATAATGCATCTTCCAGGAGCAGTTTCCACAACATAGCTGTTGACACGAAGCTCACCGAGATTGAGTGTGTGAATTTTCATAACAGTGTTCCTCCTCAGAGCGTTGATCTTTCAACAGAAATAACGCCCTTTATTTTTCGGAGCTTTTCAAAGAGATTCTTAAGCTGCTCCGTACTGGAGATAATAATTGTACTTTCAAAGAAAGCGTCGCCGTTCTTCATTACTCGTGAAGCGGAGTGGACGATAGGAACTCTTGCTTCAAGAAGGATAGCGGAAATATCGTAGACAAGACCAACTCTGTCAACAGCAGTGACCTGAAAACTTGTCTGGAGCTGTGTTGCACTGTGATCAGACCACTGGATATCGCACCAGCGGCTGAGTTCTTCTTCACTGCCTCTGTTGAGAACGGCCTTGTAATTTGAGCATCTTACTGTATGGACAGAAATTCCATGTCCTCTTGTGATGAATCCTACAATATCATCACCGGGCAAAGGATTGCAGCACTGAGCGAATTTTACAAGAACATCATCTACCTGATCGAGGATAATGTTTCCTCTGCCGCTGGATTTTGGCTGGATCAGCGGAGCAACAGAAGGTGTTTCGCTGCCGTAGAGCTTTTCGTATTTGTCTCTGAGGCGCGGGATTATCTTAGACAGTAGAACGCCGCCGTAGCCTACTGACGCATAGAAATCATCGAGCGATGTGCAGTTGTGGCGCTTGAAGTCATCAGAAAGAAGTTCCTCATATTTTGAAGGATCAAGATTGATTCTGTGGCGTTTAAATTCACGTTCAAGAGCCGCCTTACCCTCAGCGATATTTTCTTCACGTCGTTCTTTTTTGAACCATGAGCGTATTTTTGATCTTGCTTCGTTAGTTTTTACGATATTGAGCCAAGCTCTGTTGGGACCTTTTTCAGGATCTCTGCTGGTGAGTATCTCACATATCTGACCTGTCTGGAGCTTGTAGTCAAGAGGAACGATTCTTCCGTCAACCTTAGCACCGATAGTCTTGTGACCTATCTCGGTATGTATGCGGTAAGCAAAGTCGATAATAGTGGAATTTACAGGAAGATCAACAGATCTGCCCTTTGGAGTCATAATAACGATATCTTCCGGAGCGAGGTCGGTCTTGATAATGCGGACGATTTCCTCAACATCATCTGAGGTCTGCTGAGCCTCAATGATCTGACGTACCCATGCAAGACGCTGTTCCATTTTGTCTCTGCCCTGAATACCCTCCTTGTATTTCCAGTGAGCAGCGATACCGTATTCGGCTTCCTCGTGCATTTCCCATGTACGGATCTGCACTTCAAATGGGATTCCCTCCTTGCCGAGAACGGTAGTGTGAAGGGATCTGTAATTGTTGCTTTTAGGTGTGGAGATGTAATCTTTGAAACGGTTGGGAAGCGGACGGAACATATCATGGATAAGTCCGAGAACGTTGTAACATTCCGAAATAGAGGACACGATAATTCTGACAGCGTACTTGTCGTATACCTCGTCGATGTTTTTGTGATGCAGAAATATCTTCTTGTAGATGCCGTAAATGCTTTTTACTCTGCCGTCTATCTGCGGCGGATTTGTAAAATCCTCTGATCTGAAGCGCTCTGAGATACGTTTTTTGATGATCTCAATAAAAGCTTCACGTTCTTCTTTTTTGTTGTTGAGAATATTTTCGATCTCGGTGTAGGCATACGGATCAAGATAATGGAATGCAAGATCTTCAAGTTCTTCTTTAACAGCGTGGATGCCTAGACGATGAGCAATAGGAGCGTAGATATTCATAGTTTCGAGGGCGGTATTGCGCTGCTTGTCGTCGGGGCGGTATTTAAGGGTTCTCATATTGTGAAGCCTGTCACAGAGTTTGATGATCATTACACGGATATCCTGAGACATAGCGAGAAGAATCTTTCTGATATTTTCTGCCTGCTGTTCTTCCTTAGTGAAAACCGGTATTTTGCTCAGCTTTGTAACGCCGTCCACGAGCATTGCGACATCCTGACCAAAGCGTTTTTTGAGATCATCAAGAGTAGCCGGAGTATCCTCGACAACATCGTGCAGGAGAGCGGCGCAGATAGTATCGGTATCCATGCCGAGTTCTAGGAGAATATAAGCCACTGCAAGCGGATGAATGATATACGCCTGACCGGAGGAACGCTTTTGTCCTTCGTGAGCTTTTGCAGCAAATTCATAGGCAGAAACGATCTTGCTCAGGTCATACTGCCTGTCGTCCGTAAGTATCTTCTGGATAAGCTTTTCGATAGTGAAATTGTCGTCATATTCAGGTATATCACTGAATAGATTCATATCTGAATCAGGTTTCTTTTTGTCAGCAGAAGCCTTGTTGTCTGATATTTTCATTTCATCATTCATAAATTTTCTCCTTAACGAGACGCCGCAGAGTGCCATACTGACGTCAGCCGTTACCGCTTTTAAGGCAGGCGGAGCCGTAATTTTTCTATTTACTAATCATGCTGCTGAGTCTTACAAGGACGGGAGCAGAAGCAAGATCGTTTTTCTTGTTTACTGGGAGGCGGAATATTCTGTTGTCCTTTGAGGAAACAGCGATTATTCCAAGTTCTTTCAGAGCCTCAACGGCAGTGCAGAAGCGGCAGTAATTGAGTTTTTCGTCCATAAGCTTTATGTAGAGTTCATCAGAATTTATTCCTGATTCAGGGACGGCGGAGTATATTTTCAGAGCAGTGCTTCTGTTAGGAAGCATTACCGGATAGTAGTTTGCCGGAAGTTCTTCATGACGCATAAAAGCTTCAAACGATCTGAATGCGGCAAAATATTTTTTCTGATCGAGCGACGGAGGAAGGATACCCTCAGCAATCATAGATATAGATTTGCGTCCCTTATATTCGTTGATACCGAGACTGACTGCGGCTGTAAAGAGATCACCGGAGCGAACAGGGATTTCATGCGGCGGAGTGCCAAAACTGAGAATTTCAAAGGATTTTCCGCCGATCTCACACCTTATGACGGAGTGCTTTCCGCCGGAAAGACCGCCGATACTCTGAGCGATACCCTCAACATAGAACAGGGGCTTTTCGTTATCCGAGCCGAAAGGTTCGAGAGCTGAAAGTCCCGATACGTTTTCCATAGTGAGCAGATCAGAGGTCAGTGCGGTATCTGCGGTGAGTGTGGGGACAGGCATTATTTTGTGGTATTTATATCCGTATTCTTCAAGAAGCTCACGGAATTTTTCTTCCATTCCTGTCTTTATGGTAAATCCTCCGGCAGCGGGATGTCCGCCGAATTTTTCAAGAGCTTCAGTGGCATAAGTAAGTGCGCCGAAAATAGAAAATTCACCGAAAGAGCGTGCGGAACCTCTGATTTCGCCGTCAGCTTCAGAGGCAATAAATACTGGTTTGCCAAGACGTTCCATTATTCTTGCGGCGGCAATGCCTATTACGCCGTGATGCCAGTTTTTTCCGGAAATGAATATAACTCTGTTCCGGAGCAGCGATGGATTTTCGTCAAGAGTTCTGTAGATATCGTCCGTAATGGAGTTTTCAGCGGCTTTTCGCTGATTGTTGAGTTCATCGAGCTTAGCGGCAAGTTCAAAAGCTTCATCCGGATCTTCGCAAAGCATAAGTGCGGCTGCCATTTTGGGGGAGCCAAAGCGTCCTGATGCATTTATTCTCGGAGCAATACCGAATGCAACTGAGCGTGAATCTATTTTCTTTTCGCCGAGACCAGCTTGTCTGATAAGTGCGATAAGTCCCGGACGGTCGGAATTGTTAATAAGCTCAAGACCGTAGGAGACAAGAAATCTGTTTTCGCCGGAAAGGCTTACGATATCAGCAACAGTAGCGATTGCGGCAAGATCTCCGAATTGTTCAAGAGCCATTGTATAATCTCCGCCGTCGAGAGCGGCTGTAAGCTTCAGAGCTATTCCTGCGCCGCACATATGCTTGAACGGCGAAGTGCAGTCGTGGCGATGAGGATCAACAACAGCCTCAGCTCTAGGAAGCGCCTCACCCTGCTGATGATGATCAGTGATAACGAGCTTCATTCCTTTAGAGTAGACGTATTCTGCCTCTGCAACAGCTGATATTCCGTTGTCTACGGTAATGATAAGATCAGTTTCCTTTGCGGCGATCTCGTCAATTGCGGCTGTATTTAGACCATAGCCCTCAGAACGTTCCGGAATATAGTAAAAAACATCTGCACCGCATTCATAAAGATATGAAAAGAGGATAACAGTCGCCATAATTCCGTCGCAGTCGTAGTCACCATAGACGCATATGCGCTGTCCTTCGTCAATAGCGTTGTTGATAATATCAGCAGCCTGCTGCATATCCCTGATAAGGAACGGATCTGACAGCATATCTGTGTTGAATCTGTCGCTGACTGCCTCAGGTGAGGCAAATCCCCTTGAAACGAGAACGGCAGCAGCAAGGGGAGTGATACCGCAGCTGAAAGAAAGGCGGTTTGTAGTTTTTCTGTCCGGTTTGTTCACATTCCAGATCTTCATAAGCAGCTCCTACACATTTAAAGTATATATATCATTACTATTATAACATTTCTGCAGTCGATTTTCAATAGAGAATGTAAAAAAAGATATAAACATAAAGTGAAATTCCAGATAATAAATTTTTAATCAATTAATTGTAGTATAATCTGCAAAAATAACAATAAAAATGCATTTTGTCCACCGTATCTTCATATTTTTAGTTGAACTATGGCCGAAAGTTTGCTATAATAAGAATAGCTTAAAAGTTTGGTTTAAACATAGTGTTTATTAGTTAAAACTATTCTATATCAAAAGGAGGAATTTATGAAGAAATTTATTGCCGGCGTTTCGGCAGTACTTATGACAGCTATGAGTACAGCCGTGTATGCAACTGAAAAAAATGTAATCACTGATAATGCAGATATCATGAGCGCTGATGCTGCGGACAGCGGATATCTTTTTTATGAGAATTACGAAAATGGAACCGGAAGCTGGACGGGACGTGGTGATGCGGAAATCGCTAATGATTCAGCTTCGTTTGAAGGAAGAAATTCACTTAAAGTTACAAACCGCAATTCTTCATGGAACGGCGCTATAATCGAACTTGATGATTCATTCAAGGCTGGTTCGGCATACAGTTTCAGCGTAAATGCTATGACTGATAAGTGCGAAACTGCTGAGAAATTCCACTTTACAATGCAGTACAATGACGCTGACGGCGAAGCACATTACGAAAAAATATCAACTTCACGAGCTGTCAAGGGAAAATGGATTCAGCTTGCTAATCAGAATTTTACAATTCCGTCAGGAGCTGAGGATGTCTGCATATATGTTGAAACGGCTGCAGGCAAGAACGATTTCTACATTGACGACGCAGTTATCGCTGTTAAGGGAACTCATGTAAGCGGCGCTATAGGCGGAACTGCCAACGAAGGCGATGTTGACCGTGACGGTGTTATAGACGCTTTCGATGTAGTTCTTGCAAGAAAGGCTATAACAGGAAATCTTGCTGACGATATGGCGTTATTCTGTGCTGACGCTGACAACAGCGGCAAGTATGAGGTAAACGATCTTGTGCTTATTCAGGAGTTCGTTAACGGAGAAATCAATGAATTCCCCGATAATACTCCGGAGCCCGAGCCTGAGCCTGAACCGGAGCCGAGTGATTTTAATTATGATCCCGCACTTTCTTATCGTGAAGCACCCTCAGGTTATCTCAATCCGTGCTCACAGGCTGGAACGGTTGTAAAGGAAACATATAATGGTATACACGGCTCAAACACACTCAACGTTTATCTGCCTTATGGCTATGACGAAAACAAGAAGTACAATATCTTCTATCTCATGCACGGCGGCGGAGAAAATGAAAATACAATTTTCAGCGATGATGTAAAGCTTGATCATATCCTCGATCACATGATAATGAACGGTGAACTTGAACCGCTTATCGTAGTAACGCCTACATTCAACAAGAGCGGCGCTGATAAATTCTATGAAGAATTCCGCAAGAGCGTTGTTCCTTTTGTAGAGGGCAAATACTCAACCTATGCGGCTTCGACATCAGAAGCAGATCTTCGTGCTTCAAGAATGCACCGTGCATACGGCGGATTCTCAATGGGCGGACTTTCAACATGGTGTGTAGCTGATCATGCAATGGATCTTGTTGGCTATTTCATGCCGCTTTCAGGCGATAACTGGGAGGGAATGAGAACTCTCACAAATCAGATAGACAGTCTCGGCTATAAGAAGACTGATTACTACATTTTTGCGGCTACAGGCGACGAGGATATTGCCTATAACAATATGGTTCCTCAGATGAACGACCTCAAGTCAAAAACAAATTATTTCACATACACATCTGACTTTTCAAAGGGCAATTTGTATTTCCTTGTTGCTCCGGGCAAGACGCACTGGTGGGGCTTTGTAAGACATTACGTTTACGATGCGCTTCCGTATTTCTTCCATGAAAATCAGTAAAATCCAGTGAATATATTATCCCCTGATTACTTTTATAGAATCAGGGGATTTGTTCTGTGTAAACAAGCTGAAAATAAACTGAAAATTTACAATTAACAGTTGATTTTTATGAAGCGGTATGTTATAATAGGTTTGCTGTCAGTAATGGCTTAAAAAAGCCTGAAATAATAAATTTTCCGGTGATGTACAGCAGAATTATCCTCCGGAAGAATGCTGAAAGGTATGGTATATTTTATGAAAAAGGCTCTTACTATTTTACTGATCTCCATGATGGCAATGACATTTACTGCCTGTGGAAATTCTGATTCATCTGATTCCGATTCTTCCGGCGGAAGCAGTGTTTCTGAGGAAACAAAGCCTGCTGAGGAAATTAAGGCTGATACAGTCGGCACAAAGCTTTACGTTGATTTCAAGGGAAAGGCAGAAGCAGATCCGGCAGCAACAGCACAGTCGCTTGCAGACGCTGTTATGGCAAATCCGATGATTCAGTTTATGCCCATGACAATGCCCGTTGAACAGGGACTTCTCAGCGGCTTCGGCAACGCAGAGATCAAGGGCTTCAAGGAAGGCGTAATGTTCGGTCCTGCTATCGGCTCAATTCCGTTCATCGGCTATGTTTTTACTCTTGACGAGGGAACAGACACAGAAGCATTTATGACAACTCTCAAGGATAACGCTGATCTCAGATGGAATATCTGCGTTGAAGCAGAGGAAATGGTTTGTGAAACAGTTGGTGACAAGGTATTCTTCGTAATGAGCCCTAAGTCGTTTGAAGAAGCACCTCAGCCGGAAATGTAATAATAAGGCTGTTCGGGCGAACAAATATGTTCGCCCTGAATTTTTGCCGGAGAGGTGTTTATTATGGTATTTTCAACCCTTACTTTCCTATATTATTTTCTTCCAGCTGCATTAATCCTGTATTTTATATCGCCCTCAAAACTGAAAAATACTGCGCTTCTTATAGCTAGTCTTGTTTTTTATGCGTGGGGAGAGCCAAAATATATTATCCTCATGATAACAAGTATCCTCATCGGATATGCTTCAGGTCTGCTGATAGAACGTTTCCGTGAAAAAAAGAAAACAGCCCGTGCAGTACTCATAGCATCTACAGCGCTGAGCTTAGGCGCACTGGGATATTTCAAGTATTCCGGATTCTTTGTTGAAAACCTCAACGCTCTTACAGGACTTGATCTTGCAATCAAAAAAGTTGCTCTGCCTGTGGGAATAAGCTTTTATACATTCCAGATCCTGAGCTATGTCGTGGATGTCTACAGAAACGATGTCAAGGCACAGCGTAATCCCATTGATCTCGGAGCGTATGTCTCGATGTTTCCACAGCTTATCGCCGGACCTATCGTGCGGTATTCCGATGTTGCATCCCAGCTCAGATCAAGAACCCATACTCTCGACAAAACAGCTGACGGTATACGGATTTTCGTTATCGGTCTTGGAAAAAAAGTGCTTATAGCCAATGCTCTCGGCGAGCTTTGCGGAGTATATACCAACGGCTCGGAAATTTCAGTTGCTCTCTGCTGGATGTATGCAATTTCCTATTCTCTCCAGATATATTTTGATTTCTCCGGTTACAGCGATATGGCTGTCGGACTTGCAAAGGTGTTCGGTTTTGAACTTTGCGAAAACTTCCGGTATCCTTTCACATCAGCGAGCATAACTGAATTCTGGCGCAGATGGCATATTTCACTCGGCACATGGTTCAGGGATTATGTATACATCCCACTTGGCGGAAACCGTGTTTCAAAGCTTCGTCACCTGAGAAATATCCTCATCGTATGGATGCTAACCGGCTTCTGGCACGGTGCCGCATGGAATTTCATCATCTGGGGACTTTACTTTGCTGTATTCCTCACAGCCGAGAAATTCTTTCTTGGAAAATATCTCAAAAAATCGAAGCTTTTCAGCCACGCCTATGTACTGGTGACAATTCTGATAAGCTTTGTCATCTTCGGTTCAGATTCGATGAGTACAGCCGGAAAGTGCATTGGCGGAATGTTCGGTCTGAGAGGTCTTCCTCTCATAACTGACGAGCACAGCTATTATCTGCGCAGCTTTGCGCTTGTACTGATACTTGCAGTTATCGGAGCAACTCAGCTGCCGAAAATGCTTACAGAAAAAGTACGCACAACGAAATCGGGTGCGGCTGTTATGAGCGTTTCGGAAATCGTATTTGTTGTGGTGATAACTCTTGCCGCAACAGCGTATCTCGTGGACGGCTCATTCAATCCGTTCATGTATTTCCGTTTCTGAGGAGGGCGTCATGAAAGTAAAAAATATGATTACAGTCATAATAATGGCGGTGCTTGTTTTCGGAATGTCCTTCTGGTGCTGGTTAAAAAAGCCGGAGGATTTCTCTGACAGCGAGCGGCGTGTGCTTAAAACCTTCCCTGAATTATCGGCAGAAACTATTGCAGACGCAAGCTTTATGAATTCATTTGAGGACTACGCAATGGATCAGTTTCCGATGCGTGATGTGTTCAGAGGCTTCAAATCAGCCGCTGAGCTTTTCGTATTCCAGAAGCTTGACAACAATGATCTGTATTTACAGGACGGATATATCGCAAAGGTTGAATATCCGCAGAACGACAAGATGATAGACCATGCCGCCGGAAGATTCAGATATATCTACGACACTTATCTCAGCGGAACAGATACTAACGTGTATATGTCCGTTATTCCGGATAAGAACCGCTTTCTTTCCGATAAAAGGAATCGTCTTTCGCTTGACTATCCGGAGTTTATCGAAAGTGTGCGCAGTCGGACAGGTGATTTTGCAAAGTATATCGACATTACCGATCTGTTGACGTTATCGGATTACTACCGCACAGATACGCACTGGCGGCAGGAAAAAATCACCGATGTTGCCGAAAGACTTGCTTCTGCAATGGGAATCTCTCTCAGCGGAAGCTATACAAAAAATACGCTTGACAAGCCGTTTTACGGGGTTTACTATAATCAGCTTGCACTTCCAATTAAGCCTGACGAGCTTTGCTGGCTGACAAACGAAACTCTCGAAAACTGCAAGGTTACAAGTTACAACAACAAGTACGGACAGCCGGTCGAAGCGCAGATGTACAGTATGGAAAAGGCTGAGGGCAGGGATGCTTATGAGATGTTCCTGAACGGAAGCGATCCGCTTGTCACTATAGAAAATCCGGACGCTTCTTCTGACAGGGAACTCATAATTTTCCGTGATTCTTTCGGAAGCAGTCTTGCTCCGCTTCTTGTTGACGGCTATTCAAAGGTAACACTGGTGGATATCCGCTATATTTCAAGCTCTGCGGTGGGTGCATATATTGACTTCAAAGATCAGGATGTACTTTTCATTTACAGTACGCTGATCCTTAACAACAGCCTTGCGATGAAATAACAGATTACGGTCTGACATATAATGAAATTGAGGTGAAGCCTATGACTGATTTTCTGGTAAAAAAATTCGTGAAAAACAGCAGCGATACCGGAAATGCTGATGTCAGACGAGCCTACAGTGCTCTCAGCAGTGTGACCGGACTTATCTGCAATATATTTCTTTTTCTGCTGAAATACGCTATGGGAGTTCTTTCCGGTTCAATTTCGATAATCTCCGACGCATTCAATAATCTTTCCGACTGCGGAGGATGTGTGGTATCGTTTCTCGGATGCAAAATGGCTTCAAAGCCTGCCGACAGAGATCATCCTTTCGGTCACGGCAGAGTAGAGCATCTCACATCACTGATCCTTTCCGGTATAATAATGGTCGTAGGATTTGAGCTTTTTAAAGGCTCGGTCGAGAAAACTGCAGATCCGAAGCCTGTTGAATTCAGCGCAGTGGTTCTTGCTTCGCTGATACTTTCCATAGGAGTAAAGCTGTGGATGTCAGTTTTCAATATGAAGCTCGGCAAAAGGATCAATTCCGGAGTTCTTACGGCTGCTGCGAATGACAGCAGAAATGATGTTATTGCTACAAGCGCAACTATTATTGCACTTGTTTCATCATTGTTTACAGATTTTCCTGTTGACGGAATAATGGGACTTGTAGTATCAGCGTTTATCCTCAGAACAGGAATCGATATCATCCGAGAAACTGTTGATGAGCTTATCGGAAAGCCTGTTCCGCCTGAAATTGCAGAAAATATCAGAAGCACTATCATTTCTGACAGCAATATAATTGACGTTCATGATCTTGTCATCCATAATTACGGCATTACAAAAATGATCGGAAGCTGTCATATTGAGCTGAGAAGCGACAAAAGCTTCAAGGAAGTTCATGAGATTGCCGACAGAATAGAGCGGAGCATACAGGAAAAATTTAATATTTCGCTCACGCTTCATACTGATCCTGTTGATATAGACGATACACAAACAACGAAATACAGAGCAATGGTAAGGGCAATAGCTTTATCTATGAACGAGGGATTTTCTGTACATGATTTCCGCATTTCCGGAAGTATGATCATTTTTGATATGATAGTGCCGTTTGGATGCTCACTTTCCGGTGATGAAATAAAAAAACGCATGGACAGTGAACTGAAACAAAACGGATGCTGCTTTGAAACAATGATCACTTTCGATCACGAATAAAAATCACAGCTTTCCATAAAATAAAAAGGTCATCTGAGATTTTTCAGATGACCTGATAATTTGGCGATTTTTCATTTTATAAACGTATGGACGACCAGTGGCCGTCCTTTTTTTGTAGTAAATAAATGTGCTTATTTATCAGCTCAGTTATCGCTTAGATCATAAGGGATCTCCTCGTTTGAGAGAGCAAGCTCAACGATTTTTCCGTAGAATCCAGCCGGATTAAGCATTATTTTTTCGCCGAGAAGCTTAGCCTGAGTAAGATCAGGCGCATATAGCATGAGATCCATGAGATCGCAGTCCTTGTCGAGGCAGCGGACTCTTGTGTAATATCCGTTTTCAAGCGGAATGAACTCAATCTTCATTTCGTTTTCTGCTTTAATTCGTGCGAAGTATCTGAGTGCTGCAAGAACGAGCTTGTCACGATAGGATTTTGGTGCATAGCTTTTAAGGCGCTTTGCACATTCGATTCCCTTTGGCTGGAGGGTATAGAATTCCTTTCCGTTATCTTCTGTGACAGAAATGAGAGAATTTTTCAGTAGATAGTCAATGGAATCCTGATAATAAAAGAAATTAATTATTTCGGTGCCGATAGCTATTTCGTAAAGCTGTTCAGTTTCTATCGGCTTATTTATTTTGTACAGCAGATAGCAAAGCAGGATATTGAGCGTGGGAACATCCTTTATCTCAGTATCTGCCATTTCTGCCATTTTCAGAATATTTTCTTCCTGCATAATATCACCTTAACAAAAATCGGGGTAATCTATCATGTGCGAGAGGAGAGCAATATTTACTGCCGCCTCAACGCACGGAACAAGTGCGGGAACACTGCACGCCTCGCTGACCTTTATTGCGCCGCCGGAAGCTCCGGTCGGGAGCAGGGGAGGCTTTACAGCAACCCTGAGCGTAACTGGCATTCCGGAGGATATTCCGCCGAGAATACCGCCGTGATTGTTCGTTTTCGTGAGAACATATCCGTGATCGCTGACATAGTAATCATCGTTGTTCTGGCTGCCGATCATTCTTGCAGCCGAGAATCCTGCACCGAATTCCAGACCGGAAACGCCGGGAATTCCAAAAACAAGCTGAGCAATGCTGTTTTCAAGACCGTCAAAAACGGGTGAGCCGATACCAGCCGGAACATTAATTGCTGCGCACTCAATGATACCGCCGAGAGTTTCACCAGCTTCGGCAGCTTTTCTGAGATTTTCAGCCATAACCCAGCCTTTTCGGTCGTTTATCACGGGGAAATCTTTTTTTCGCACGCTGAGAACAGCTTCTCGTCCGACGTTTACGGGATCAAAAGGGTTGTCTTTCATATTGTGAATACTGAGGATATGCGCACCGGCGTAAATTCCTCTGCGCTGCAGTATCTGACCGCAGATTGCACCGGCAAAGCATAGGGGAAGCGTTATGCGGTCAGAAAAACCGACGGAATCTCTTACATCGCAAAAGCCTTTATATCTTGCCGCACCTGTATAATCAGCATGACCTGTACGCATGAGTGCCGGATCATTTACGGCAGGAGCAGAGGGTTTTGGGGTATTTTGCAAAAAGGCGCAGAGAGGCATTCCAGTTGTACGCTCGTTTATAATGCCGGACATTATATGCGGAACAGTATTTTCATAGCCGTCGCTCATTACATGGGAGCTTCTTCGTGCCATGAAAGCTGTGAGTTCCTCAGTATTTATATATTCTCCCGTCGGAAGATTGTCGATAGTTATACCTATAGCAGGAGCCTGCGCTTCTCCGAAGATAGAAACAGATATCCTGTTATTCCAGATTGACGACATTAGCCTTACCTCCGAGCTGGATATAGTCTTTAAAGAAATCGGGATATGATTTTTCAGCGGCTTCTGCTCCGCGAATAATCACTTCTCCGTCAACTGCGGAAGCGGCAACAGCTGCTGCCATAACGATTCTGTGGTCGCCGAAGCTGTCAACAATACCGCCGTGCATATTTTTAACGGGATGAATGATGAGTCCGTCGCTTGTGATTTCAACGTTTCCGCCGAGTGAATTCACAAGAGCCGCAGAGGTCTGGAGCCTGTCGCTTTCCTTGATTTTAAGCCTTTCAGCGTTATATATAACTGAATCTTCTGAGCCGAAAGCTCCGAGAACAGTGAGAATCGGCACAAGGTCGGGGATATCCGAGCAGTCCGCCCTGAATGAGCTTATTTTTCCGTCAGAGCATACCTGATCTATGATTTCTGTAATTTTTTTGTCGCCCTGAACGCTGTTTTCGCTGAGATTTCCGAGTTTTATATCTGCGCCAAGAGCGTTAGCAACATAGAAAAACGCCGCCTGTGAGAAATCACCCTCGATTTTTTCATCATGGGGAGTATATTTCTGACCGCCTTTAATGAAGAATCCGTTTTCAGTTTCGGTGATGCTTATACCGAATCGTCTGAGGATATCAATGGTGATATCGACGTAGGGACGTGATTCGAGGCGTGATGTGAGAATTATCTCAGAATCCTCGTCAAGGAGCGGGAGAGCGAAAATAAGTCCGGTAACGAACTGAGATGAAACATTTCCTTCTATTTCATATCTGCCGCCTTTAAGCTTTCCGCCGATGACATACGGCATATCCTGAGCTAGAAATACCGTACCGTTTTTAGTAAGTTCACGCTTGTAGATGTCGATAGGGCGCTGAGGAAGACGTCCTCTGCCCCTGAAAGTCGCTTCGGAGCCGAGAGCTGCTGCAACAGGCAGGATGAATCTCAGAGTTGAGCCGCTTTCGTTGCAGTCGATGTCAGCCTTGTCCGGAGCTGATGTTATTCCGGTAACAGTCACAGTAGTTCCGTCAACGTCAAAATGTGCGCCGAGAGCCGTCATTGCTCTGATAGTCGCTTCGATATCCTTGGACATACTGACGCCGCTGATAACTGATTTTCCCTGAGCGAGAGATGCGCAGATAAGTGCACGGTGAGCACAGCTTTTTGACGCAGGTATCTCAACTCTGCCGGAAAGATGTGATGGGGTTATGCGTATATCCATTTCAGTCCTCCATAAGCTTGTTGAATTCTTCCACAGTAACTCTGACTATCTCAGCCCTGCCGATAGTTCTGCACACGATATAGCTGAGGCTGTCCGATTCACGTTTTTTGTCCTTTGAGCAGAACGGAAGCAGTTCGCTCATGGGGATATCCGTGCCGACGGGGAGCCTGTATTTCACAAGGCACTTCTGCAGTCTTTCCATAACAAGCGGCTCACAGAGCTTTCCCGTGATAAGGCACATACCGGCGGCAACACCCATTCCGTGCGTGAAGTTTGTATATTCATGCCATCCCTCGAGAGCGTGACCGAGAGTATGACCGAAGTTAAGTATCATTCTTTCGCCCCTGTCGAATTCATCGTGTTCAACTACGTCACGCTTGATGTCGATGCAGGTGCAGATCATTTCGTCCATGACCTCGTCGATAGAATCAAGGTCGTGAGTTTCGATAAGCTCAAAGAGTTTTTCGTCACGAATCATGCCGTATTTCACAGCTTCTGCCATGCCGTCGGAGAGGATTTCCGGCGAAAGGGTTCTGAGCGTATTGCTGTCGCAAATGACCATAGCCGGCTGTTTGAAAGCTCCGACGAGATTTTTTCCGCCTTTTATGTCGATAGCAGTTTTACCGCCGACGGATGAATCTATCTGTGCAAGCAGGGTAGTGGGAATCTGCACAAAATCAACGCCCCTGAGATATGAAGCTGCCGCAAAGCCGGTAATATCGCCGACAACTCCGCCGCCGAGAGCTATAATTATATCGCTTCGTGTAATGCTGTTTTCGCAGAGGAAGTCAAGAATCTGTCCGAAAATACTGAGATTTTTCGACTGCTCGCCATTCGGAAATGTGAATACGCACGCTTCAAATCCGTTCTGAGCAAGGGATTCAACAGCCGTCTGAGCGTAGAGAGCACCCACGATATCGTCAGTAATGACAGCCGCCTTAGTGGATTTTGTAATGCTTCTGATATATTCGCCGCATTTTTTAAGTCCGTCTCTTTCGATAAGGACATCGTATGGATGACTTGTATTTACATGGATAGTTTTCATAATTCCTCCGTTGATAAGCTGTCTGTTTTTTTGATTTAAGAGCCTGTTCAGTATCTCCGCTGCAATTCAGGAGATATCAGACAGGCTCTGTGTGGTACTGGTTTTATTCGTTTTCACTGTCAGCCGGATATTCCGTGTAAGGGATACCGTTTTCTTCAAGAGCGCTGATAAGCTCCTGCATATATTCGACGTAAGCGTTGTTGTCGGTAACACGGACATTTACAACGCCGTTCATTTCCTTGATTTCGCTGATAAAGTCCTGAACCTCAGTTTTTCCGTCGTCATAGAAATACTGACTGCCGCTCACGGTGATATCAATAATTTTTTCGGAGTTGTGGTCAGAAGGCTGAGTACTTTTGTCGATAGGTGACAGATCGTCAGTACTTTCGGATTGTGACGAGTTCTTGTTGTCGCCGCCGCCGTCATTTCCGAAAAATCCGATATGGAAGTGGCTCATAAGCCAGATAAGGAGAGCGATAACTGCAATAAGGAGAAGGAGAGCAATAAAACATCCGCTTTTTCTTTTTACAACGACCTTTTCCTGAACAGGAGGCTGACCTTTTTTAGATTGTTTTTTTGATTTTGCCATAATTACCGACCTTTCGTAGTATATTCTGTTTCTGGCTGATTCTTTTTTGCTGTATTTATGTAGGCGCAGTAGAAGTTTTCGTAGACGCTTCTCACGCTTTCAACAGCAGAATTCACCATTTTATAATCCCTGTATAGTGAAGTGCTTCCGTCGTAGATCAGAGCGCAGAGCACAACATCATCCTTTTCAAGACCTGCTTTTTTCAGAGCATTTATGATGCAGACAGTAATTTCGGTATCGGAGGATAACTCACTTTCTCCGAGCTTGTCGGATGTATTATAAATGTGAAGCTTTCCGGTATCGTCATAGCGGATATCGAGAGTAACCAGCATACCACTTTCATAGCCGAGCAGAGCCTGTTGGTTGTCGGCAGCATTTTTGTCGATATTCCGGAGTATTTCCTTGAATCTTTCAAGCTGAGCGTTTCTGATATCAAGCTCCTCCTGAGTTTCTTCGAGCCTTTGTTCAGCCGCCGCAGCCTTTTTTTCAGCGGCTGTCGAAGCGGACTTGCTGCTGTCCTGAACGTTCATCATCACCCAGAAGAGCATTATCATTATAACGTCAAGGAGAGCCGTCAGCTCAATAATGATCCCCTTGCTTTTGCTGAATCTGTTCATAGCGTCAGTTTATGGAATTGAGGATTTTCATAACTTCCATATCCGAGTCGGAAGCGTGTTCCTCGCAGGTGGCGCAGGGGTTTTCAGCATAGTGATCATCGCCTGTATTTCGTGGATTATAGGGCATATCCGTTCTGGAAAAAATTTTTCCTGCCGAATTATTGCGGTCGAGATATAGGGCGACATTTTTTTCGTTATCCTCAATTTTAGCGCTGATTATACCGTCAAGGAACTTGAAGATTATAGCGAAAACAAGTCCCCAGAAAGTTGAAGTAAGTGCGCCGTAGAAATTTCCTGTAATATCTGTCGTATCGGAAACAAGACCGAGAAGCGAGATGACTGTACCGAGAATACCGAGCAGAGGGAAGATTCCAGTAAGGTTAACGAAAATGGAGTAGAGCCTGCCCATGCTGTTTCTCATGGTGACGATATCGGTTTCACGCAGTCCGGATATATCGTTATCGGCTTCTTTTCGGGAAAGATTGCCGTCAGGAACAAAAACTGTAAGGTGCATTTTATTGTAAAGCCTGTCCGCTGATTTTTTCAGAGAGAAGTACATCACAGCCGTCAGAACGGCGGCAATGAAAATAATGAGGTCGTATCCCCAGAAATTCATGAAGATGACCGAAAATATGTTTTTCACCAACATTCCTCCTCACGGTTTATTATAGCATATTCACCATAAAAATGCAATAGGTTTTTGATTTTTTTTAGAGTTTTGCAGAAATTACGACAAAATAAGGGCGGAGAATATCCGCCCCAGCTGATTATGAGCCAACTATAGCATTTACGAGTCCCTGATAGAGGGGAGCCGATTCGCTTGCGAAATCATAGCCGTGTTCGCCGGGATTCTGTACCATCATAACGATGATATAAGAGCCGTTTTCGCCGTAGCTCTCATAATTTCCGAAGTATGTACCGGCGCCGTCGTCGCTGTTATTCTTCACACATCCCGTAATATAGAGGAAATCTCCGAGCCATGTTTCAGCTGTTCCCGTCTTGGCGTAGAGCGTATATCCTTCCGGAACGTAAACACCGAGATTGCTTCCTATAGCCTTCATTCCGTCAAGAAGATTCTGTCTCAGCTCCTGAGGAATCGTAGCGATAACCTCGTTTCCCTTAGGAGCATTACCGAGCTGGTTTAAAGGATCTCCGGTTGCAACAGTATTCTGCAGAACAAAAGGTCTTACCATGTGACCGAAAACTGCTTCACGTCCGAGAGCCGCAAGATAGAGCGGAGAAGTGAGGACATAAGACTGCCCGAAAGCCGTTCTGCGGAGGTCATCCTGACAGTATATCTCGATATTGTTTTCGAGTGCGCCGAAGTCACATTCAATATCGGTTACGAAATGGAAAATAGAATCAAGGTCGGAAAGAACAGCGTCAGCTCCGATCTGGTCGAAAGCCTTTGCGAAGTAAATATTGCTGGAATTTATGAAAGCTGATGAAAGCGAGCGCTCCATAGGGTAGGAGAAATTCGTGTCGTGATCCCAGTTAACGATAGAAGTTCCGTCGAATTCCCATTCGCCCTCGTCGGTGAGAGAGTAAACGCCGTGCTTGTCGGAGATGACCTCAGACATGATTTTGAAGCATGAGCCGGGCTCGTAGTTCTGGAAAGCCTTGTTTCCGCACTCGCCCCATGCAAGTTCTTCATCATAGTCGGTGGAAGCGACAGTTCTTGGGTCGTAGGAGGGGTAGGAAACCTGTGCAAGAATCGAACCGTCAGTTCTCATAGCGACGCAGGCTCCCCTGAGGTTATTTGCCTGCATATAGCTGTATACAGCGTTCTGAACGTTGGCGTCGAGCGTGATCGTGATTGAATTGCCGAACTGACCGGAGCCGTCTGGAGTGAGGAGGATATCCTCAAAAGCCTTATCATATCCGGCTGACATTTCGGTTGCAACATTAGCAAATGAAATGGCATAATCGTCGGCATAAACTCTTTTTCCGTCAGAATCCGAGATGAGCAGACGTCCCTTTGTATCGTAGATATTTCCCTTAATATCGGCTTTTTCTGTATCAGATTGAGTTTTTTCGGTTGTTTTTTCGGCAGGAGCTGTTGAAGCTTCTGCGGATGCAGAGGGAGAAGCTTCCTGAGACGGAGCGGTTGTGGGTTCAGAGGTGGGGGCAGGATTTTCGCCTGTACGTCTTTCGACGGTTGAACTGCATGAAGCTGTCGACAGGAGCATAGCCTGTGCCATAATGATAACGGCAGCCTTTTTTAATCTGTATGACATGGTAAAATTCCTTTCACGGTTTTTTGTAATTATATCATATTTTAATATATCAGTCAAGGCATCGCTTTAATTCGAGTATGGAGCTGTAATTTACGGATGATTATTAATTAATATAAAAAATTAATTGTCGGGTATTGACATCCGGTGCAAAATAGTGTATAATATTATTTGGTCAATGCTGATGTGGCACAGTCGGTAGCGCAACGCCTTGGTAAGGCGTAGGTCGTCGGTTCAAGTCCGATCATCAGCTCCATTAACGGATATCCTTTTATGGGTATCCGTTTTTTATTTTATTACCGGAATCGCACAAATCAAGCCATATTGTTTTGCACGAAATTTGTTTGTTTATTTTTCGTCATCTTGAACAGAAATCTAACTTCGCATCTTTCGTACAAGCTTTGTACGGTGCTGCCATAATCGAATTGCTTTCCGCTGCTTGGCTGCGCAAACAGATTCCGGATAACTAAGGGATAAATACAAAAAGTTATAAAACAGATTTTTTATACAATACACAAAAACAGTTGACAAGTATCAAAAAATATAGTATAATATCTATAAACGGTTAACGTTATAATTCGTTTAATAGGAGGTATCAATCAAAGATGAAGAAAAATGGTATTTTGAACAGCGAAATTTCACGAATACTGTCGTATATGGGACATACAGACTGTATCGCTGTCGGTGACTGCGGACTTCCTGTTCCCGATGAAACGGAACGAATAGACCTTGCACTTGCGTTTGGGATACCAACATTCATGCAGACACTTAAGGTCGTGGCAGATGATATGAAAATAGAAAAAATCATCCTCGCCGAAGAAATAAAGGAGAATAATCCGGAAATTCTGCGTGAAATCGAAGAACTGTTCAGTGAAAGCAGCATTGAAACTGAATTCGTCAGCCACAGTCAGCTTAAAGAGCAGACAAAAATCTGCAAGGCAGTAATCAGAACAGGAGAAACGACTCCTTATGCCAATATCATACTGCAGTCAGGCTGTATTTTTTCATAGCAAAGGGGATGAAAGTGTATGAAAATTGAAATGAAGGGAATCAATAAATCATTTGGTTCCAATCAGGTTCTTAAAGATGCGGGATTTGTTCTTGAAAACGGCGAAGTCCATGCCCTTATGGGTGAGAACGGCGCCGGAAAATCTACGCTTATGAAGATTCTTACCGGTGTATATACCCGTGATGCCGGAACAGTTACAGTTGACGGCAGGGATGTGGTATATAAGTCTCCTCAGGAAGCCGAAAAAGCAGGCATTGTATTCATTTATCAGGAGCTTAATGTTCTTTTTGACCTTACCGTTGAGGAAAATCTCTTTATGGGAAAGGAAATCACAAAGAAATTCGGTATCTGTGATAAAAAGGCTATGCGCAAAAAGGCTCAGGAGGCTATGGATAAAATGGGAGTGAAAATCCCGATAAATGCCGTAATGTCAGAGCTTTCCGTTGGTCAGCAGCAGATGGTCGAAATCTGCAAGGCTATCATGGTTGACGCAAAGGTGCTTATCATGGACGAGCCTACAGCTGCCCTTACACAGAGCGAAACTGAGGGACTTTTCAAGCTTATAAAAAGTCTGCGCAAAAAAGGCGTTTCTATTGTATACATCTCTCACAGAATGGAAGAAATTTTTGAGCTTTGCGACAGAATCACCATTCTGCGTGACGGTACATATGTTGGTACTGAAAAAATCAAGGATGTCAATATGGACGATATCGTCCGCATGATGATAGGACGTGAAATCGGTGAGCGTTTCCCTGCAAGAGACGTCAAAATCGGTAAGGAAATGCTCCGTGTTGAGGGACTTACAAAGGGCAAGACCTTCAAGGATGTTAATTTCAGCGTGAATTCCGGAGAGGTTCTCGGTGTGTCCGGACTTATGGGCGCAGGTCGTACAGAGATAATGCACGCTATATTCGGAAATCTTCCGTTTGAAAGCGGAAAAATCTTCATCGAAGGCAAGGAAGTCCGCATAAAAAATGCCCGTGAAGCAATCAGCGCAGGTATAGGCTTCATTACAGAGGACAGAAAAACAGAGGGGCTTCTTCTTGAAAAAAGCATCGCCGAAAATATTGAGCTTGCAAATCTTGGCAAGGTGTCGAGTAAATCTGTTCTTTCAAAGAAAAAAGGCTCTGAGCTTGTTAAGAAGGGAATTGAAGAATTCCATATCAAATGTTTCGGTCCCGACCATGAATGCAATAATCTTTCAGGCGGCAATCAGCAGAAGGTCGTATTTGCAAAATGGGTATATACCGATCCTAAGGTTCTGATAATGGACGAGCCTACACGAGGCGTAGACATCGGAGCAAAAAAAGAAATTTACAGCGTAATAAACGATCTTGCCGCAAAGGGAGTTGCAATTATCCTTGTATCCTCAGAGCTTCCAGAGGTGCTTGGCATGAGCGACAGAATCATGGTTGTCCATGAAGGTAAAGTGACCGGCATCATCGACGCCGCTGAGGCAGATCAGGAAAAAGTTATGACATTAGCTACAGGAGGTACTTTATAATGGGAAATACATCATCAGCTACACTGAATAATAAAAAAAGCTGGATTTCATATATCGGCGAATATGGTGCATTTATCGCACTTCTGTTTCTTGTTGTTGTTATCAGTGTTATCAGTCCGGAATTCAGAACTTCCGGAAATCTTCTTAACGTTCTGAGACAGGCAACATTTAACGGACTTATCGCATTCGGCATGACCTGCGTAATCCTTTCAGACGGCATCGACCTTTCAGTTGGTTCAACACTTGCTCTCAGTGCAGTAATTTGTGCTAAGCTTCTGCTTGAAGGCGTTCCGCCGGTTCTTGCAATGCTTATAGCACTCGTTACAGGAACTGTTCTCGGCGCAGTAAGCGGACTTCTTGTAACAAAGGGACGTTTACAGCCGTTTATCGCAACTCTTATCACAATGACGGCTTACAGAGGATTTGCATTTATCCTTACAGACGGAAAGCCTATCTCAAATCTTGCAAGAACTATCGAAACAGAAGGAAGTGATTCCTTCCCGTTCAAGCTTATCGGTAAGGGAAATTTCTGCAAGGTTCCGATTCCTGCAATTCTTCTCATTTTCGCACTTGTAGTATTTTTCTTCGTTCTCAACAAAACAACCTTCGGACGTAAGGTATACGCTACAGGAAGCAACGCAAAATGCGCTAAGCTTGCAGGTGTAAACATAACAGCAACAAAAGTTATAGTTTACGCTATTTCCGGCTTTATGTCAGCGCTTACAGGACTTATCCTTATTTCTCGTCTTGATTCCGCACAGCCTACACTCGGTGACGGATACGAGCTTGACGCTATAGCAGCCGTAGCTCTCGGCGGAACTTCCATGAGCGGCGGACGCGGCAGAATCACAGGAACCTTTGCTGGTGTACTTATCATAGCTGTTCTTAACAACGGTATGAATCTTCTTGAAGTATCAACATACTATCAGGATGTTATCAAGGCGGCAGTAATTCTTGTTGCTGTACTTTCAGACCGCAAGAGATAAAAACAGATTTCGATTCACAATATCAGTCACAACCATATTAGGAGGAATATGCATGAAAAAGATACTGGCGCTTCTCATAAGCGTTATGACACTGCTTTGCTTTGCAGGATGCGATCTTATTACAATTGACGGCGAATATAAGGGAGATCCTGCAGATTATAAGGGCAATGGCTCTATAGGACTTTCAGTTTCAACACAGAATAACCCGTTCTTTGTAACTCTTGTTGACGGTGCAAAGAAGGCAGCAGAGGAAAACAATGTAAAGCTTATCGTGGTTGACGCAGGCGACGACGCAGCAAAACAGGTGAGCGATATAGAAGACCTCATTGCTAAGAATATCAGCGTTCTTATCGTAAATCCTGTTGATTCCGATACTGTTTCATCTGTTGTTCAGTCAGCAGTAAACAGAGGCATAAAGGTGATTTCAGCTGACCGTGTGGTAAACGGCGTTGATATTGACTGCCAGATCG
The DNA here is from genome assembly GCA_017461395.1 of Ruminococcus sp. Lineage (GTDB taxonomy): Bacteria > Bacillota > Clostridia > Oscillospirales > Ruminococcaceae > Ruminococcus. The sequence goes on along the minus strand of JAFTYF010000039.1, from coordinate 17,684 downwards.
CATCAGATAACGTACTCGGTGCCGAGCTTGCAACACAGTTTATCGTAGATCAGGTGGGCGAAGGCGCTAAGGTTGCTGAGCTTCAGGGAACAAGCGGAGCTTCTGCGGCTATCGACAGAGGAAAGGGCTTCCACAATATCGCAGATGATAAGCTTAAGGTTGCAGCAAGTCAGCCCGCTGATTTCGACCGAACAAAGGGTATGACAGTTATGGAGAACATTCTTCAGGCTAACAGTGATATCAAGGCTGTATTTGCAGCTAACGATGAAATGGCTCTTGGAGCTATGGAGGCTATTTCAGCTTCAAGAAAGAACATCATTGTTGTCGGTTTCGACGCAACCGATGACGCTATTGATTCAATCAAGGAAGGCAGAATGAGTGCAACAATCGCTCAGCAGCCCGACCTTATCGGTTCAACATCTGTTGAAACAGCTATCAGACTTATCAACGGCGAAACTGTTGAAAAATCCATTCCCGTTGAGGTAACACTCATTACAGCTGAAAACGCAGGCTGATACAACTACAAAAGTCCTGTTCTGCTATTGTGGGACAGGACTTTCCTGAAATAACGGAGGAAATATAATGAAAGTATTAACAATCGGTTCAATGAATATCGACTATGTTTACAGTGTTGACCATATTGTTCAGCCAGGAGAAACACAGACTACCAGAGGGATGAACGTATTTCTCGGCGGAAAAGGAATAAATCAGTCTATGGCTGTTGCTAAAGCAGGAGCAGATGTGTATCACTGCGGATTTATCGGCTCTGACGGCGAAATGTTCCTTGATGCCTGCAGAGAGTACGGTGTGAATTCCGATTATATCCGGAAAATCGACGAAAAGACCGGTCACACGATTATTCAGGTCGATAAGAACGCTCAGAACTGCATACTTCTGTATGGCGGTGCGAATCAGTGTCTTACAGAGGAATTTATTGACGAGGTTATCGGAAAATTTGAAAAGGGTGATATACTGCTGCTCCAGAATGAGGTGAATCTTCTGCCTTATATTATCAATAAAGCATACGAAAAGGGACTTACAATTGCGCTCAATCCGTCGCCTTTCAATGATTCGCTTGCTGAATGTGATATGAGTAAAATCGGTATTTTTCTGCTGAATGAAGTCGAGGGTGAGCAGATGACGGGAGAAAAAGCTCCGGATGCTATTCTTGATAAGCTTCAGTCGCTTTATCCGGATGCGCAGATAGTGCTGACGCTCGGTAAAGAGGGGGCAGTTTATGCTTACGGAAATGAGCGTTGTTCTCAGCCTATTTTCAAGGTTCAGGCAGTTGATACGACAGCGGCAGGAGATACGTTTACGGGATATTTCCTTGCCGGTTTGATTGACGGAATGGCGATTCCGGATGTACTCAAAATGAGCGCAAAGGCTTCGTCAATTGCTGTTACAAGGAACGGCGCGGTGCAGTCGATTCCATTCAGAAAAGAAGTAGAAGAAGCATTGAAACAATAAAGCTGTATACAAAAAGGGATATCACTACGGTGGTATCCTTTTATTTTTTAAGGCAAAACAGGAGAATAATTAATAATTTTTTCACAAATATCAAGAGAGCCAGTTAAATTATTTTTTGCAATATACAGAAAATTCAAAAACCAGGTGACAAAAATGATAATATATAGTATAATTAGTATGCCTTTATTCATATAGTATATTTTTGATGAGGTAAATTCTGTAAAACAGCGAGGATGACAAGTGAGTACATTCAAAAAGGCGTTTCTATTTAATGGCATCGGAACTAAACCGGAAAAGCTTTTTCAGGCGATGACTCCGCAGATGCTCGAAAAGCACCGCAGTTATCAGCATGATGAGTTCGCAAGACTTGGACTGAAAGAGGAGCTTTCTGAAAATGCACCTATCGACAGGCTTGCGGCAGAATGGCTTACTTCCCTGATATCAGACCGTGTGGTGTATGAATACTACATCGAAAAGGGGATAATTCCCGATATCGGAATGGGACACAGCTCCGGAATCGTCAGCATAAGTGCGTGTTTCGGCTCTGTAAGCCACGAGTTTGCACACGAGATAATCATGATGAACCGTGCAACTATGCATTCTCTGAGTATATCAGATGAAAAGCAGGATATGGGTACTATCATCGGAATGAGCATCGACGATGTGAACGAGCTTATCGCAGAAAAAAAATATTCACCCGATGAAGTTATCGTGGGAAGCGCAAATTCAAGGATATGCACTATGATTTCCGGCAGAGAGGATGCAGTAAAACAGCTTCTGCTTGACGCACAGGAGGCAGGAGCAATCAAGGTGATCCCCTTCAATATCGGACTTGCATATCATCATCCCATGATCGAGAGACATTCCCAAGAGTATGTTGAGTTCTGTGCAGTGGGGGAATATAGTGCTCCGGATTATCCTATCCTGTCGATTTTTGACAGGCGTATTATGACAGACGGTGAGGATATCAGGCACGAAAACCAGATCAACATTCTCAACCCGATACGCTGGGATCTTGCGCTGAAAAAGCTTGAAGAGCTTGGTGTAACGGAATTCTTCGATGTAAGCGCAAATGGTGCAGTCGGAAAATTCTCGCGCATCAGCAGACGAAAGGGCAGAATTTACACCTTCGATGAGGTATAAGGCATTATTAAAATTACGGCGTACAGCTAAAAAGGAGGAAATCTCAATGAGAGAGATTACAGAGGAAATCAGACAGGAAATTCAGGACATGATATTTGATTATTACGCAGACGAATGTGAGATCGACAGAGACGAGATCACAATGGAATCCAATCCGCAGGAAGATCTCGGAAGCGATTCTCTTATGTTCGTTGAGCTTATCGAAATGACAGCTGAAAAGTATGACATCGACGTAAAGCTTCAGTCTATCGGCAAGTATATGCTCAAAACTCCTATGGACACAATGAAGGACGTTGTTGACATGATCTGCAAGATCTACCAGTACGGCAACGATATCGTAAATCTCTGATGAATATAGTAACAAGCAATATTTCTACTCTCTATGCGGAAAAAAATACGGCAGTTCTTACACTTGAAAACGGAGCGAAGAATCTTCTTACAGAGCCGGAATTCATCGAAAAGGATGTGCTTCTCGGATTTTTAAGCGAACATCCGGAGGTGAATTCCCTCGTGATAAGAGGAAAAGGACGCCATTTTTCTCATGGTGCGGATGTATCTCTTTTCTCCGATGCGTCAGCACGAAGCTCAATAACTGAAAAGCTTGAAAAATCCCGTGAGCTTCTCCGTACGATAGAACGCCTGCCGATACTCACAGCTGCAGCTATAAACGGCGGATGCTTCGGCGGAGGTCTTGAAATCGCGCTTAGTTGTCAGTTCAGAATAGCGTCCCCTAAGGCTTATCTCGGACTCACTGAGATAATGCACGGCGTTGTTCCCGGAATGGGCGGAATGGAGCGTATGCAGAAGCTTCTCGGCAGACAGAAGGCTCTTATGATGTGCCTGAACGGAGATATGATAACGGCACAGCAGGCTCTTGACTGTGGTCTTATCACCGGAATCTCTGAGGAAAAGGATGCATTTCCGGAATGTATGGAGTTCGTTCAGAAGCTTGCAGAAGGAAAATCAAAGCTTCAGATAGAGTGCATCATCCAGACGATGAACAATGCTCTTGACGGCGCTGAGGATCCCTCAAAGGGACAGTTTGAAAAGGTTCTTGCACAGATAAACGAAGGGTAGAAGATGAAAAGTACATATACACTGACTGTTCGGGGATACGAGCTTGACTCCTTCGGGCACGTCAATAATGCAGTATATCTGCAATATGCCGAAGCGGCAAAATGGGATTTTTTCAGAAAATGCGGTGCGCTTGCGCATTTACAGGAGCATAAGCTTTTTCCTGTCATCCTTGAAAACAATATCCGCTATATGAACGAGCTTAAACACATGGAGGAAGTTCTGGTGACGACGGAATGGGAATTTTCGCAGAATATCACGAAGTTCCGCCATATTATTTCCAGCCTTACGACAGGAAAGCGTTCATGCAGGATAACAGGCAAACTTGCGTATGTTGACGAAAACCGCATGATATGTACGATTCCCGCAGATATCACAGATATAATGGAGCGTGGTACGGATGATTATTCAGAATCATAACGGATTTACAGAAATAACCGGCTGTAAGGCTCTTGGCGAGCTTTATGCCGAAAGGGACAGGCTTGGCGATATGCCGGTAATTCTTGTCCATGCAGACGATATGGAAAATTCAGTCTCAGAGGAGACAGCAGTATGGTTCATGGATGTGCCGTTTATCACAGTTATTGCGGCAGAGGATACAGGACGTTTTTCCTATAACCTGATGTCGCTTTTTGATGTGCGTCTTGGCGGAAATCCTTATCCTGCGGCTTTTGCAAAAGCAGATGAAAGATACAGATTTCTCTGCGGAGATACAGCATACGAGATGCTTTCTGCCGGCAAAACTGAAAATGCTCCGAATTTCGTGACAGTTCTCTCTGATGATGAGGGATTTTCTGCGGCAGCTGTATCATATCTTGAACATATCTGCTCAGGAAGAACATCCGGACAGCTCAGTATACTGACAGGCTGTCTCAAAGCCGCTTCAAAGGGTGGTACAGAAGCAGTTCTTTCGGCAGAATCAAACGGATTTTACGCACTGATGGCACAGAAAACGGAGGAACAGTCAGATGAATGAAAAAGCGTTTGTGATAACAGAAGATGACGGTATTCTAATACTTACGATGCAGTCTGAAGGGAACAACCTCATGACAGCGTCGTTTTTTGAGGGATATGAAGCCGCTATGGCTGAGGTGGAAAGTCTTGCTTCTGAAAAGAAGTGGAAAGGCATGATTATCTGCGGCGGCGGCAGACATTTCAGCGTTGGCGCAGATGTTGAATCACTGAGCGAGCGTTCCTCTGAGGAACTTCCGGAGCTTCGCAGGACAGGAAAAATACCTGAGGGACACCACAGACAGAAGCACTTCTTCACATTCCTGTATGACCTTCCGTTTCCTGTAGTCAGCGTAGTTACCGGCTTCTGCATCGGTTCGGGAAGCGAAATCGCAGTTAACAGTCATTTCCGCATTGCTGAGAAGAATGCACGTATAGGTCAGCCTGAGAGCACTTTCGGAATCCTTCCGGCACTCGGAGGAATCGCACGAAGCATCACTCACACCGGAATGCAGAATGCCTTTGATATAGTTGTGTCCGGCGAGCTTTTCTCTGCTGAAAGAGCTGGAGAGCTTCTCTGGGCAAACGAGGTAGTCGGCAAGAAGGCAGGCTTCAGCCGTGCAAAACAGCTTATAAACTTCATCAGCAGTACGGGTGAGGAATTCACAGCTGAAAAGGCGGCTGGATTCTACAGACGTTTTCTTGAAACGGAGGCAGTGTAATGAATATTGGTATTGTGGGCTACGGAAAAATGGGAAGCGAGATTTTCTCACTTCTTTTTGATACAGTGAAGGACGCAGATATTACTGTCATATCTCAGCATGATACGGAAAAAAGCCGTGAGGGTATAGAAAAGCTTCTTGCACGACAGCTCAAGCGCAAGAGGATCACTCAGGAGGTTTACGACGCAAAATGCAAGTCCTTCCGATTCACTGACGATTACAATGCGCTTTCCAGCTGTGATATCGTTATTGAATCTGTTTTCGAGGATATGAACGTCAAAAAGGATATCTTTTCAATGCTTGATAAGATAGTTCCGGCGGAAGCTCTGCTTCTTACGAACACATCCTCACTTGATATCGCTGAGGTTTTCAGTGGAAATTCCCGCCCTGAGCGCTGTCTCGGAATGCATTTCTTCTATCCGGTAAAGCTTTCCGGATTTGTTGAACTCAATTATCTCCCTGAAAATACACCGGAGGTTCTTGACAAGGCAGAAGCTCTGATAACAGCTTCCGGAAAACGTGCACTGCGCTTTGCCGGAGAATATCACATTTATCTCAATCAGATACTTGCGCTCTGTATTTCACATTCTATCCGCACTGCCGGAGAAGCCGGTGCGACAGCGGAGGAATTCGACAGCGCAGTAAAGGAATATTTCCCATTTGCCGGACCTTTTGCAGTACTTGACACAGTAAGTCTCGGACTTATGGCTAAGAATCCGGAGGGATTCCGTATCAGCCGGAATGCGTCGCTTCTGCGCTGCGGATATGAAATAATGAATAGCTGGATAGAAAATGGATATCCGGCAGGAAGCGGCGAGCTTCTTGATTACATGAAGGATGTACAGACATCCTCCGGCTGCGATACAAGCGGATTTGCGAGAGGTGTTATTGCTCTGATACTCAACGCAGCCGTGTTTGCTGCAAAGGAATCGGGATGTGAAACAGAAGCGCTTCTTGACGCTGCTGCTGATGTTCTCGGACTTGCAGAAAAGCTTCCGGAATATTACAGCGCGATGGGCTATGAAACAGTGAAGTCAGAGCTTGATCGTCTTTACGAAGAAACAGGCTTTGAAGTATACATCGCAGCTGAAAAAGCTGATTTTGACAAAATTTATGTCTGATCGCACGTCGATCATTCAGAACGGAGTGAAAGTAATATGAGAAAAGTTGTAGTTACAGGAATGGGTGCTGTGACATCCATCGGTGCGACTATGCCTGCATTCTGGGACGGTCTTGTCAGCGGAAAATGCGGCATGAAGAAAATCAAGCGCATATCCGTTGAGGAGCATGAAACAACCGTTGCCGCAGAGGTTGATGAAGCATACAAGACAGAAATTTCAAAATACTGGAAGAAGCGTCAGCTTGGTGCAACAACAGCTACTACTCAGTTCGGACTTGCTTCCGCTGCAGAAGCTGTTACTGACTGTGGAGTTGATATGGCTGAGTATGACGGCTCTAAGGTCGGCGTTATCTTCGGTGTTATAGATACTGTTTATGAGGACGCAGAGTGCGAGAAAAGGAACAATCTTACACTTAAAAATATGCCCAACGGACTTCCGGCGCTTATTGCTCTGAAATACGGTTTTCAGGGACCTAACTTCAGCCTTTCAACTGCCTGTGCTTCATCTGCATATGCAATCGCACTTGGCAAGCAGATGATAGAAAGCGGTCTCTGCGATATGGTAATTGCCGGCGGTACATCCGGAATGGTTTCTCACGATACTATTACAGGCTTCAATCAGCTTCTTGCGATGTCTGTAAATCCCGATCCCGAAACGGCAGCACGTCCCTTCACTAAGAACCGTGACGGCTTCATTATGGGCGAGGGCGGCGGAACTGTTGTCCTTGAAGCTGAGGAATCTGCTAAAAAGCGCGGAGCAAGAATTTACTGCGAGCTTGCCGGTGCTTCTGCTACCTGTGAGGCGTTCAATCTTACAGCTCCCCAGACAGACGGAATTGGTATGGCGGATGCAATGCGCAAGGCTCTTGAGGATGGCGCAGTTTCACCTGAGGAAGTAAATTATATAAACGCTCACGGAACATCAACATCACTCAATGACCTTTACGAGACAAAGGCTATTCACAGCGTTTTCGGAGATCACGCAAAGGAACTTTCTGTTTCCTCTATCAAGGCTGCTATCGGACATACTCTCGGAGCCTGCGGTGCACTCGAAGCCATTGCCTGCGTAAAAGCGATAGAGACAGGAATTCTTCCTCCTACTCTCCATTATGACGAGCCGGATGAAGAGCTTGATCTTGATTATGTTCCCAACGAGGCAAAAAAAGCAGATGTAAATGTAGCGATTTCCAATTCATTCGGATTCGGCGGACATAATTCTACGCTCGTATTCCGCAGATACAACGGCTGAGGAGGTAACTGAATATGCCTATTTGTCAGATGAAAACAAACTACCGCTTTGAAGCGCAGAAAAGAACTGATTTCATGAACGAGATAGCTTCTGCAATGGCAGAGCTTATCGAAAAGCCGCTTCCGGCTGTAATGGTAATGCTCGATGATTTTCATATGCTTATGAATCAGAGCGAGGATACAGTATTTTTCGGCGAATTCCGCTATCTGAGGGATTTTTCAGATGCTGATGAAAGAAAAGAGTGGCTTGATATCTTTGCGGACAGAATGCTGGAAATAATTCAGCGTTATACAGGAGTTAATCCCAACAGAGTATATATGCAGTTTACAGAAATGACGAGGGAATCTGCATGGAAATACACTCCGCCCAGTAAAAAATAAAAGAAAGAGAAGGCTTTGATTTATGAAATGGTCTATCAGAGATTTACTTAATCCCGTTGCAACACGCTCGCTTTTATTCGGTGCTGATCCGTTTGATCTTGAATATGTACTTAAGAAAATAGACGGAATCAAGGTGAAAAGCGGAAAGCAGATCCAGACAGTATGGCTCGGCGAGTGGGCACAGAAAATTGAAAAATATAACACCCTTGCCGAGCAGGCTGTGCAGAAAAACAACCGTATATCTGCAAGAGCTTACTACAGACTTGCAATGCAGTGTCACTATGCCTGCTTCATGATAAATACAGACGATATCGACAAGAAGAAGGAGATTTATTCCGGACTTGAAGAAAGCTATCGTAAATATACGGCTGTATGTCCCAATAAAATCGAATATGTTGAAATTGATACTGAGTACGGAAAAATTCCGGCATATCTGCATTATCCCGATGACGGAAGCAAAGGTAACTATCCTCTTGTTGTGACATATTCCGGAATCGGAAGCTGCAAGGAAGAGCTTGAAATGCTTGCTGAGCCCATGAACGAACGCGGAGCCGCAGTTCTCTGCGTAGATATGCCCGGTGCCGGTGCGTCCGTAATCTGGAACGGTCTGAAATGCTGCGGTCCTCAGATAGAAGCAGCATTCGAGGGAATTTCACGCTGGATAGACAGCCGTGAGGATATCGACAGCGATAACGTTGCTGATTTCGGACTCTGCATGGGCGGCGGATATGCATTCAGAGCTGCTGTAAAGCGTCCTGCAACAAAGTGCTGCGTAACACTTTTCCCACTTCTCATGGGGTTTGCTGATATGGATTCTATCCCGATCTGGATGAAGAGAGGCAAGTGGGCTTCCTCGCAGTACGGAGATTATTTCATTAAAAGAATGAATGTACTTCTTGAAGGAAAGCTCAGTTCTGATTATCTTCTCGTATACAGTCCTGACGACAACTGGATGGATACTGACGCTTCAATGCGACTTTTCGACAGAGCTGACGGCTATAAAGAAAAGATTTTCGTTGATGAAAAGCCGGCTTACGTTTCTGAGGAAACTATTATGCACGCAATGCCGGTAGGAGAGCAGTTCCACTGGGTAAAGCATATTGCTGCTGACTTTATAGCAGAGAGAATAATTAAGTGAGGTTAAGACGTGAAAAAAACTTTTTTTGATTATTACCGTGAATATGCTCAGAAGAATCCCGATAAGGTTCTTCTCCGCATAGATGACGATACTCTTACATACGGTGAATTCATGCAGAAAACAGCTGTAATTGCTTCGGGAATGCAGAAGCTCGGAATCGGTGCTGATGACAAAGTGGGAATCGTTATGCCCAACAGCATTGACTGGTATCTTGTATTCTGGGCGGCAGTCCGCATCGGAGCACAGCCGGCACCTATTGATCCGCAGAGCGGTACAATGGAGCTTCTCCAGCTTCTTCCGTCAACAAGCGTCAAGATATGCTTTGCGGCTGAAAAATACCGCAGCAACAATATCATCGGCGCAATGCAGCAGGTAGTTCCGGCTGAGGTTGCGCTTGACAAGGTGGTATGCTTCACAGAAAGTGATATTGAGCTTGCAGAGCCGTTTATTTCAGCAGAAAAGTTCTTCTCTGAATACTGCGGTGAGGAGTGCGTGGAATATATTCCAGGCGAAGATCACGTTATGTCGCTTGCCTGTACATCAGGAAGCACCGGAAATCCTAAGGTGCTTTCAGTACCCTATTACGGATTCCTTGAAACACAGGACGATATGGGAACACATCTCGGCTTCGGCGAGAACGAGGTCATGATGCTCGGAATGACGCTCTATCATCAGGGCGGCTTCGGTATGGGACTCCAGACAACTGTAAAGGGCGGAACAGTTATGTATCAGCCGCAGTTCAATCCGCAGACGTTCCTTGAAACAGTACAGAAGTACAAGGTAAGCGTAATTCAGCTTACATCCACACTTGCGAAAGTACTTCTTTCCACACCGGATTTTGACAAGTATGATCTTTCAAGCGTTCATACAAGCTATTTTGCCGGCGAGGTTCTTCCTAAGGAGATAGCTGATGTATTCGTTCAGAAACTCGGCATCCGTGTTATAAATGTTATCGGATCGTCCGAAACTACAACAATGGTTGTATGGGATTCAGCAATTGACGGCGATAAGGATCCAAGCGATTTCAGAAAGCTTCCGTTCACTGATATCCGTGTTCTTGACGAGGAAGGAAATGAAGTTCCCGAAGGCGGTACAGGCGAACTCTGCGTATATACAGCCGGAGTTATCACTGAATATTTCGGTAATCCCGAGCTTTCAGCAGAAAAGATTCACACAGACGATCAGGGACGCCGCTGGTTCTCCACAGGCGATCTTGTAAGCAGACTTCCTGACGGTATTGTTCGTTTTGCCGGAAGAAGCAAGCGTATTATAAAGAGAGGCGGAAACCTCGTTCATGCGGAGGAAGTTGAAGCTTGTCTCCTCACATACGAGAAGGTTGCAGCAGCAGCCGTAACTGATGAGCCGCATCCAGTAATAGGTCAGCAGATCGTTGCATATATCCAGCCTAAGGGCGATGAAAGAATCACCAGAGGCGAGATAGCAAAATTCTTTGACGGCAAGCTTTCAGCATATAAGGTTCCGGATAAGATAGTTCTTGTTGAGGAACTTCCTAAGGATGTCGGCAAGATACAGTTCAAGTATCTCAGGAAAAAGGAATACCACTAAGGTATATGGAAAGGATAAAAATATGAATAATTTGGATTTCAACCAGTTCAAGCAGATTATCTCTGATTATGTAGGAGTTGACGCAGGCGAGATTAACGAAGATACAGACGTTTATGAGGATCTTTACCTTGACTCTCTCGGTCTTTTTGGTCTCGGAAGCGAAATTACAGAGACACTCCGCCTGAATATTCCGCTTTCATCTGTTGCTTCTATCAGCAGAGTAGGCGAGATGTTCGACCTTCTCAACAGTGAAGGTACTCCGATAGAATAAGCGAGGGCAGAAATGGTATTGTTTTTCCTGCCTCATGCCGGAGGTTCTGCAAAAAGCTACTGTTCATTCAAGCGTTTTCTGCCGCAGTCGCTGAAAGTTATTCCTATGGAGATAGCCGGACGAAGCACAAGAAGCTCTGAACCGCTGTTTACAGATGTTTCGGACTGCTGCCGTGATCTTCTTGAAAAACACAGAGATGTGATAGCGTCAGAAGAATATGCGATATTCGGGCACAGCATGGGAACTCTCCTTGCGTGCGAGCTTGTCCGTCAGGCAAGAGAACAGGGACTTCCTGAGCCTGAGCACGTTTTTCTGTCGGGCAGATGCAGTGCTGATGAAAAGGCAATGATCTTCAAATCAGATGAAACGACGACAGATGAGGATATAACGGACTTTTTCTTCTCAAAATCGCTTTTTCCGAAGCCGGCACAGGGTGCTGAGGAACTCATGGCGATGCTCAGCCGGATACTCTGCGCTGATGTCCGTATGGCAGACAAATGCTGTATTTCGCCGGAGAAATTCAAGTTTTCGTGCGATATCACAGTGCTTTACGGTAAGGATGACGAGATGCTTTCAGCCTATGATATGCACGGCTGGCAGAGAATGACTGACGGAAACTGCACTGTTCATGATTTTGAAGGAGCACATTTCTACTATCAGGAAAACAAGGAAGCTGTATGCCGCATTATAGCGGATACGCTGAATATATAATGTTTAAGGACTATATTGCGCAAACAATATAGTCCTTTTTAATGTATTATGACTGCTCAGAAAGAAGAATTTCCACTCTGCTCTGGATAAATTCAGCACATTCTTCGGCTGTTATCTCGTCGTTTTTATATCGCTCGATTTCCTCCCACAGTATTTGGTTTATATCAGAATTGCTATATTCAAGCTCTGTGCAGTTCATTACGAATTCCTTGTATCTCTGAACATCCTCCTCTGTAATAACAAGAGGATATTCAAATTCAACAATTTCTCCGTTTTCTAAGTTTGAACTTACTTTTCGTGTTTGCGGTTCTTTGGTAACAGAATTCTTAAGTCCGGTTTCAAAGGCTTTCTTGTTTGTCCAGTTCCAGCCGGGAAATTCCTCTCCCATAGGAATTTGCCTTTCATCGCTCAGCAGATACGAAACGAATGCCCATGCGCCGTCAGGACAATCGCCGGTATTCATGATAGTAAAGCAGTTGTCGCAGGTCATCATACCCTTGCCGTTTCCGCCGGGCAGATTAAGAATAGAAGCCTCTGAGAAAGGCAGTCCCATTCTTGCGAGTTCTTCCGCAGCATGAAGAACTCCATATCTTAAACTGGAATTTACAGTAATCATGGCGTGTTCTCCGTTCATTACCGTTGATTGTCTCTTAAGGTATTCGGCATCCCATTCAGCTGTCACATCCAGTGCAAAAGCATTCTTAGTATTTTTGCAGAATTCCAGAAGCTTTACAAAATCCTTGCTGTTGAAATTACAGGTACCGTTTTCAGCGTCAACCCAAGGAGTTAAGTTATCTGATAATATAGTAGTGAAAAGATCATTATTGTATTGCTCATCTGTAAAATACATATCATCGGGACAGCTTTCGAATTTCTCATACATATCATCAAACGACCAGTTGCGGTATTCCTCACCAACGACATTGCTGTTAGCGTACCATGACGAAACGCAGAAATTCTCCGGAATGGCATAGAGCTTTCCGTCCATATCAAAGGCTTCAAGCACGTTAGGCATGATATCATCACGCTTTACGCCGTCGTAGGATTCCATGTACGGGTAAATATCAGCCGCCGCACCAAGATTCAGCATTCCGTCAAGAACTGACCTGTTTGTGTAGTAAATCAGATCGGGAGAATCTCCGGTAAGCACCGCCTCGCTGAGGTCTTCAAGATTTTTAATATCAATTGCCATTTTGACAAGATAATCGTCATTTTGCTTGTTGAAGGCAGTTGCATGTCCATCTCCGCCGCCGCCGTAAATCTGCCATAAATCAACTGTTTTTCTGTTTTCCTTGTAATCGTCAGGACGGCGTGTGTGGAGCGTGAGATAATCGCTTTCCATTCCAGCTGCCAGGAACTGACCGTCGCCGCAGAATACATAATCATTGACCTCTACACTGTCGATAAGAGAACCTCTGAAATCCACGACATGAAGAAGCTCGCCGCTGTCCGTAAGCCCGTAGATTCCGTCATCCTTTTTGAAAAACGCCTTGAAGCCCATTTCTCCGGACTTTGCGCTTGATGTGAGCATTATCCATTCTTCGGAATTCATAAGCTCATTCGGAATATTGAGAGAATCCTCCTCCATGTAAGCGAATCCGTTGTGCATCGACATGATAAGCTTTCCGTCGCAGTCAAGTCCGAAATCGGCATGGTACTGCTCGTATACTTGTCCGTCTGTAACAGTTCCGTCCTCGCTGATAATGACGACACCGCATCCGAGAGGAACTAAATATCCGCCGTCTTTATAGGGAATCATCGCTGAAAGTCTGCTCTGTCTCAGATTGTAGTATTGCTCCATTCCGGTAACATCATGCTGAGCAGTTATATTTCCGGAGCTGTCGTAGTCGGTCAGTACAAAGGAAACGCTGCCTTCTCTTATAAAGGATGAGTAATTTTTCATGACGCCGTATTCATCGTATTCTATTTCGTAATCGGTGACGGGCGAAAGTATAGTGAAGCTTCCGTCATCGTGAACTATGGTTCCCAAGCCGACAGAAAGCGATTTACCGAGAGAAATCGGCTCTGATACCGTGAAATTGCTGTCGAGCTTTACAAGCTTTAGTTCATGTTTTGAATCCTCGTAGAAGAAGCAATAACCCCCGCTATATTTCTGAATACTTACGCATTCACTGAAACGCTCGCCGATTTTTATCTGCGATTCCTTGTAAAGCGGCTGAACAACGGAAATTTCCTGTGCAGTCTGCTCCCTGATATCGGAGCTGTTTCCGCTTTTTTTCGCACAAGCCGCAGTAAGAAGCATCGTAAGTGCAAGTAAAATTGCTGATAATTTTTTCATAATATAACCTCCGTTTAAAGTCATGTCTGTTCCGCAAGAAGAATCTCAATTCGGCTCTGTAAATTCTGTGCACATTCTTCGGCTGTTATCTGATCGTTCAGGAAGCGGTTATATTCAGATACAAAAATCGTTTCTATTTCTCTGTCGTAGAAAGCAAGCTCGTCACAGCTGAGGATAAAATCGCCGAGACGCTTGACCTGTTCCTCAGATGCGGTCATTTCCACATCGTAGGATATACCATTTATACTGTGCTTGCTTATATCGGGACCTTCCGGCGGAGTGATATAGTGTTCAAGATATCTATCGAAGGCTTTCTTTGTCAGGGGATGAGACCATACTGTATATCCGCCACGTTCTTGTTCTTCTTCCGTGAGGACATGGGAAACAAATTTCCATGCACCGTCAGGATTTTTGGCTTCGGATGTTATTGAGTAGCAGCTGTCAAGGTATATTTTTCCTCCGCTTTCGGGGGAATTAAGGAATGATACGTCATCTATTTTCATTCCTCTCACACCGACATCACTGAAAAACATGAATATAGTTGGAGTATTTATGGTGTTTGAGCCGAACATAGTTCTTCCTTCTTTTAACATAGAAAAACGCTTTTTGTTATATTCCGGATCATCGTAGTCAATTTCTCCCCTCATTTTTTCAGCTTCTTTAGCTATTTCCAGAAGCCTTATGAATTCCTCAGAATCATAATTACAGGTGCCATTCATGTAGTCGATCCAGATATCCTGTCCCAGCAGACTTGGATACATATATGGTTCTTCAAATATACTCATTCCTTCCGGACGGCTGTCGTATATTTCCATAAATTCCTCAATAGACCAGTCACGGTACTCATCGCCTATGAAATCCTTTTTCGCTATCAGCGCTTTTATGCTGTACGTCTCAGGAATTGTATATATACCGCCCTTGTATTCGAGCGCATCGAGGAGATTCGGCAGAATATCGTCCTTTGCAAGTCCTGTATCGCCTTCAAGCATTGGTGTGAGATCAGCAAGACCGCCGAGATTTGTATATCTAATCATATCACCAGTCTTACTGTAATAAAGTACATCCGGAACGTCGCCTGTAAGCATTGCAGCCGGAACATCTTCATACTTGACATTTTCCTTGACGTTTACAAAGTAATTGTCATGGAGAGCGGAAAATTCCTTTGCGTCATCGTGCATCTGAGTTGATGCACGTTCGATCATCCAAACTTCAATGGGTTCTCTGCTTTCAACATAGTCATCGGGACGGCGTGTACATAATTTAAGCGTGGGCGTGCCATTGCTGATAACGAATTTTCCGTCGTCAATCGGGAAAATATTATAGGCCTCAGAAATAAGCGATTTGTTGTAATCCACCACAAGAATTATTTCATCGTTTTCAGTAAGACCATATAAACCGCCGCTGAGATTGAAGTAAGCAATGAAATCGCCTGTTCCTTTTATCGCCTGTGTATACATTGAACCGAACTTTTCAGTGTATTTAAGGTCAGTGGGGATTTTGACGGTATCTTCTTCCATATAGCCGTATGAAAAACTATTGCTGTACAATATTTTTCCGTTGGGCAGACTTGTGAGATAGCAGTCATAATATTCATCGCCGTTGTTTATCTCGATAATTTTTCCCTCGTTGTCGAAAAGTGCAAGACCACTTCCGAAATTGTAGATAAATTTCCCGTCACCGCATGAAACAAGCTGTTTTGAACCGGAAATTTCTGCGTCGTAGTAGTCGGAGATTTCCTCAATTTCGCACTCACTGAGGACATTTCCGCTGCTGTCGTAGGAAACAAGCCGGAATGTAAATACGGCATTTTCGAAATATTCCTCATAGTTGGTGATGGCACCGCTTTCATCGTATTCAAATTCGTAGTCAGTTTCAGAAATAACAGCGTCGAAACTTCCGTCACTGTTGACGCTGTATGTACCTATAACCCCGTCAAGTCCGCCGGAAGCAACGATATTGAAATCCTTGTCTGTTCGTGCAAATCTTGTGCAGTTGCTGAAATCGTTGTAGAACAGGCATATTCCGTCATCGTATACGGCAGTCTGACCGGCATAGGCTAAATCGCTGAGGTCAATAGACTTCTCCTCTATTGCGTAGCAGGTCTGTGTTACAGTTACTTCTACGGGCGGTTTGCTGACGTCGGATTTTTTCTTTTCTCCGCAGGCAGTAGATGTAAATACCATTGTAAGTGCAAATAAAAATGCTGTTAATTTTTTCATAAAAGTTCCTCCTTTTGCGATGTCTGACGTGACATAACTTATCTTTATATAAATAAGTGATTTTCACGCCTCAAAAAGACGAACTTTTTATAAATATTTTTGTTTTAACTATATCGAGGAGAATAAAAACTCCCATACATCAGTATGGGAGTCAGAATGTATAAAACATATTTGGGACGTCGAGGACGCCGTCCCCTACATAATTGCTATGGTAATATTTTTATTGTTCTGTATACATTATCTGTTCAAGGACAGGGGTTGTATCGAGGAAATTAAAGAGAGCAGTAAGAATATCGTTATAGCTGTGAGAGGCGAGGTGGATTCCGTCACCGCCCGAATAATAGCTGCTCAGAGCAAGTGTATTTCCGTCCGCAAGGACAGAATATGCGTCAAAATAGTACACCTGAGGCGAGCCTATGGAGTATATCATATTTTCGAGTGCGTAATTATAATTGCGGATATTATCATTTGTGGAGTAGGTCACATAATCGGCTACGGGAGAGATTCCGGCAGCAACTATCTGTGTATTCGGAGCAACAGCCATAATTTGCGATATAAGGTCATAATATGCAGCTGCAAAGCCGTCAGGATTGCAGTTCGGGAGATCGTTCATACCCATAGAAATATACAGCAGACGAGGCTGCATATAAGCTATTGTGTCGATCATTCCCATACCTGAGGGGAAAATATTTCCGGCATAATTCCACAGTCCGACAGATTCTTTAGCGATATTGTGTTCGTGAGGAATATATCCGTATAAATTGAAGCCCGTTGCGATAGAATCTCCGGCAACAGCCATGCGTTCCTGATAGAAGCTGCTGTTCGGAGAATTTCCGGCGTAAAGGTACGGTGAAAGCACCTGTCCTGATTCGTAGACATCCGCTGGTGGTTCTGTCGTTGTGACAGTTGTTGTAGTTGTAGTGGATGTAGTAGCAGAAGTAGTTGTAGTAGTTGTGGTCGTTGAGGTTGTCGTTGATTTTTTTGTTGTAGTCGCAGTGGATGTAGTCGTGTGAGTTTTTGTGGTTGTCGTTGCAGAGGAGGTAGTCACAGTCAATTCAGAAGCAAATTTCTGCTGAGTATTACCGCCGGGATGTTCGTTTTTCCGTCCGGAGCCGTATGCCCATAAAACAGCAAGCATAGCAGTTATGAACAGGATAAGTGCAAGGGAAGGGCTTCTTAGAAAATTAACAATTTTTTCTTTCATAATCTCACTTCCTATAATATCCATATTTTACCATATAATAGTGCATTTGTCTACTCTATTATATGAATTCCTTAGTAACAATTCTCTGTTTTATCCGATTTGACTGGGTTTCAGAGAGTTGTTGGTAGATAATATAAACGTGAATCACATTATTTTTCTACCATTTT
>JAFTYF010000038.1 GCA_017461395.1 Ruminococcus sp. | reverse complement strand
GCATATCCGGCATCTTCAGCCGATATCGGATAATAACGCACCTCGATATCATCCGATTTTATATCTCCGCCCTCAAAGACAGTCAGCTGCTTGCTGCCGCTTCCGGACATATAGTAAGTATCTGTCTCCCTCAGCGTAAAATTGAACGAGCACATATTGTAATCAGTGTTCGACTGTCCCGATATCTTTGCGGAGATCGAAGCATTCGAGTCGCCCTTTTCAGCTACCGCAAGCAGAGCGTTATCGCCCTTGACGATACCATATACCGGAAGATATATCTGCTGCGTGTATGCACCTCTTGTCTGCGGAACAGCCGTGACATCTCTGCCGTATACAGGCTGTTTATAGGCAGTAAGCTCCGAGGTTCTGCCGTTGTTGAAGCGGACAAGCGCACCGCTTCCATCAGGGATAACAAAATATCCTTCCTCCTCCGAAGATGCCGCACCGAAAGTTTCCATAAGCGTTACTTCAGTGAGGATATTTTCCGTTTTTTTCTCCTCTATATCGGATATACGCAAAACTGCACGGAGATGATCTTCCTCCAGCGTGTACTCTACAGGAAATTCAAAACCTGCTTTGTCGAAGTCATAGACCACCCTTATACCGTTCCCGATATCTGTCACCGTCATGCGGCAGTCGTCCGTGTTTGATCTCAGGGTATTTTTTTCGCTTCTTTCCTGCGGAATCCCGTAATTCAGCATCACCGAGGAGCGCAGTCCTTCGGCAAGAATATCGGTCGCAGAATCATCATGCATTGCTCCCAGCGGCGACGACCACCAGATATATCCAGTCTCCTTGTTTTCAAGTCCAAAAACTGCATTGCGGTCGTCCACGATCATCCTGAAATACTCGTTTTCCGCACCATATCGGTAAATCCCGAAAAACTGCTTCATATCCTGAGATACCCATGCAAATTGTTCTCCGTCCTCCTCAGAGTAAATTATCATGCCGTCTTTTTTGCCGTCACGGCGGAAAACAGCCTCGGTTTTCTTTTTGTTATCGGACATAAGTTCGAGAGTATCACCGTCGCCGGAAAGGTATACATTCTCATCGTCAAGCGTGGATATCACTGATTTCACGCTCACCTCATCCGGCGAAACAACTGCAATATATCGCTTTTTGTCACTGATATATGTAATTATTCCGTCCTTGTCGGAAAGCTCCTCAAAAACAGCAGCCGGTTCTCCTGAAGAAGTATAAACAGCGGCAGCGTCGCCTATTTTCTTTGCCTCACTCAGTTCATCCTCCGTGAGGGAATCATCGCTGCGGATGTATATATCAAGTCCGCCGGAACTTCCTGCAAAGGAGAAAAGCTCCTTCATGCGGACGCTGTCGAAATCGGGCTTTTCTGCGGTTTCACGGCGCTTTGCACGTTCCTCCTGTACCTCTGATTCCTGTTCATCAAAGACAACAGCAGGACCTCCGGCATAGATATTTCCGCCCATGCACATAGAGGACATCGCAAGTATTCCGAAGACCACAGCCCTGATCTTTCTTATTATCACAAAATCCCTCCGAATCAGAGTTTATCCTATTCTTATGCGGTATGTTATCTCCGTCCATATCGTGGAAATGAACAGCCATACCTGCTGGATAAGAGACATGAAAAGTACAAGCAGAAACAGCATTATAAGCATCGCCGCAATTGTAAGTACAACGGAAAATGCCGTTCTTCCCACTGAATAGCAATGTACATTCTTTGCGGCAATGAACAGCATTACTGCTGTCAGGACTATTCCGGCAATGCGTATTATCTGAATGAATACGACCTCATCCTGTATGAGGATGTGAGAAAGTCCTGTGCAGACAAAAAGCTGAACCACATACGGTACAAGAGCATTTGCACTGGAAATGCATATTTTTTCAGCAGTACCGCTTCCGTCAAGGAAGGTGCTGACAGCTCTGCTTCCTATCACCCATGCGGCGAATATCACGAAGCTTTTGACAATATACGGAACAATACTGAACGTCCTGTCGTCCGGATATCCGAACTGAAATCCGTATAATCTGCCCTCGGCTATCTGTCCGAAAAACATCATGATGAGTATGATTACAGTACCTCTGTACTTTGATTTTTTCTTTTCTGCATTACATCTGATGTGTTTGCTGCGGAATTTCCCAAGCTTCTGCGCAAGAAGTGATTTTATTCTGCCAACCGCTGTGCGAAGCTTTTTACGGAGGATATACAATATCACAAGCACTGCTGTCATCACGCAGATATGCACAAAATGCTCCCTGATAAATATTTCACGCCAGCCCTCGAATGCCTTATTATAGATATCTGTCGCATATCCGAGACGTGCGTATTTCATAGCTCCGCTGTAGTCGCCTTTGTTAAGAAGCGCAGACGCTACTCCCTCATAGGCACGGCGGTAATTTCCGTCACGGCGCAGAACCTCATACCACAGCTCAAGAGCTTCCTCATAATAGCCGTTATTATAGAGAGTTACCGCACTGTGAACCTTTCTGCCGAATTCTGTTTCTTCAAATACGGTCACGGTATTCTTTCCGGAATCAAGGACATAAAGCCTGCCTTCAGCCGATTCTACAGCCGCCGGCTCCTTGAAGCCGCCAAGCTGATCCGCCTTTGTTCCGGCTATGAAAATAAGCTCGCAGTCCTCATCGTACTGAAATACACGTCCTGTTGTAAGGTCAAGACAATTGATGAAGCCCTCCTCTGAAACGTCGATATCAATTATCGACGGAGCAAAGAATTTATTTCGCACAGCATTATAAACCGGCGTAAGATCTCCGAAAATCATTTCCTTGTTGGCAAATATATTCTTTCCGGCAGCATTGAGCTTCTTTACCGTGTCAAGCTTCTGGGTTGATGAGGATGTACAGGTAAAAATAAAATCGCCGTCGATATCAAAGCCTGTGATTCCGGCGGGAACTGTTCTTGTACGCTGTGAACGCTTTTCATCTGAGGAAAAAAGATTTCTGATATACTTCAGAACTACCTCTGCTGTCGGTTCAGTACGGTTTGCGCCGTAGAATCCCATAAATTCGCCGTCCGAAGAAAACATTGCGGCTCCGGTAGTGAAATTTCCAAGCTGAACGTAGATATTTCCAGCCTTGTCTGCGATAACCTTTCGTGGGATGAATGTTTTATTGCTGTCGTATACAGGAGAATCCGGCTTTGTTATTTCCATTTTCACCTGTCCGTCCGTACCGCACACAAGAACTCTCGAATTTCCGCTGTCGGCAATATACATCATATCTCTGTCTTCGGATACAAATACGCCGGTAGGTTCGCTGAGATATGTTTCGTTTCCGTCGGAAAGAACAAGATTCCTGTATATTCCGCACACGCTGTCAAATTCGCTGTTTACGGCGATAATACGATCATTTCCGGTGTCAGCAATATAGAACATCCCGTTTTCGGCAAAGAAAATATCTGACGGAGAATCAAAGCTGCCGGCACCTATATCCTTGCCGGATATGCTTTTTTCAGCAGTATATCCAGCCTGCGACGGAACAGCATCTCCACGGCTGCCGTAGCTGTATGATTCATAAGCTTCGGCTGCCCATGCAGAAACAGGACATACAGCAGATAGAAGAATCAGCCATATCATCATTACGGAAATAATCGTTTTTTTCATTCATTCACCAACGTTCATATATCCTATTCTTTAATTCCTGAGTGCGCCATAGTTTCTATAACGTATCTCTGCGCAAGTATAAACACTATCACCGGCGGTACAAGCATGAAAACAGCCGCCGCCATAGCAACTCCGGCTCTTGCCATTCCGGACGACGAAACCTGCGCTACTGCCGCCGGAAGCGTTTTATACTGCTCACGGAAGATAACTCCTCCGCCCTGAATATTCCATGCCGCCTGAAAAGCAAATATCATCAGCGTCATGAGTGCCGGCTTCTGATTGGGAATAACTATCTGCCAGCATATACGGAATAATCCGGCGCCGTCCACCTTTGCGGCGTCAAGCATAGCGTCGGGAATCTGACTGATAGACTGCCGCATGAGAAATACTCCCATAGGAGATGCCGCCGCCGGAAGGATAAGTGCCAGCGGACTGTCTATTATATTGAGCTTTGTCATTACCATATACTGCATGATGTAAATTACACTGCTCTGGTAAAGGAGCGATGTAACGATTACGCCGTTGATAATACGGCATCCGGGAAAGCGGCATTTCGCAAGGACAAAAGCCGCCATTGACGCAAATACGCACTGAGCAGCCGTTACAGATACCGTCACGAATACGCTGTTGAACACATATCTTGAAAACGGAACCCTGTTCTGTCTCACGGCAGCAAACATATCACGAAAATTATCAAGCGTCGGGCGTACAGCATAGAGTTTCGGCGGAAAGACAAAAAGCTCCTCCACCGGCTTTATCGCCATGACAACAGTCAGGTATATCGGAAATACCATGAAAAGACCAAGTGCGGTCAGAAGCACAAATGAAGCTGCTGTTCCGCCGTATTTTCTTCCAGCCGGACCGCTTGATGCCCTGAGCTTCTTTATATCCGCAGCCATCTGCCGCACCTCCGTTCTTCCGGGATGTCAGTCTCCCTGTATTTTTTTCAGTCCCTTTGAAATAAGTCTGTTGAGTACAAACATTACAACGAAAAGTATCATGCATATCGCAGACGCATAACCCATTTCGTAGCGTACCCATCCGTAATCGTAGGCGTGAGTCATTATCGTATGCGCCTTGTTTTCCGTGCTCGGAAATCCTACAAGATTCTGTGCAACAGTTCCGGCTGTAAACGAACCTACTATCTGCATTACTGCCGCAAACATCAGCTGCGGAACCATTGAGGGTATCACGATGTAGATAAGTTCCTGCCACCTGTTGCGTATGCCCTCGATAGCTCCCGCTTCGTAAAGTGCCGGATCAATATTCTGAAAACCGGCTCTTATCGCAAGAAATCCGGCTCCGAGAGATATCCACAGCTGCACGATTATCGTCACAGCAAGAACATATCTGCCGTCCGTAAGCCACTGCACTGGAGAATTAATTATTCCGAGATCAATGAGAAAGGCATTAAGATAGCCGTTCATATCGCCGCTGAATATAAGCTGCCACACGGTATACACCGACGCAAGCGAAGGGATGTAGAATATCAGCGTGAAAAAGGTTTTCAGACGTTTCGGCATTCCGTCGATAAACCATGCAAGAAGAAAACACAGAACATAGCTCACCGGACCAGTCAGAAGCGCAAATACTATCGTTACCCTTATCGAGCTGATAAATACCTTATCGGAAAGAAACAGTGTCCGGAAATTGGAAAGTCCCACAAATTCCGGCTTCTGCACCATGTCGAAATCAGTAAATCCTATCGGCAGCGACATCACTACCGGAATCACTGTAAACAATACAAATAGAATCATAAAGGGAGCAAGCATGGCATAGCAGGCTTTGTTTTTCCGTATCTCACGGAAAGTCCGTTTCAATCCTGCTTTCTTTTTCATAGCTTACCCACCTCTCTTGTTCATAACTTCATTTTTTCGTTCTATTTCGTCGTTGATATCCCTGTTATACCACAGAAGCGTATCACGGGGATTTTCACCGTCATTGACCACCTCACGGAAGGCGTTCATGATATTTCTTGTAACGGCATACGACGAAGGAATTATCGGAATTTCCGCAAGCTCCTCGTACTGATCCATAAGACGTGAAAGCTCATCCTCAGACCACGAAAGCTGTCTGAGTGCCTGCGGATCAGCCGTATCAAAGCGCCCCATTAAGCCGTTGAGTCCTTCAAGGCGCATACCAAGCTCCGTCTGGACCTCAGTGCTGGTGAACCATTTTACAAATTCCCACGCACCCTCCTGATTTTCCGCACTGCTGAACACAACAGCTCCCGAACCGCTGGAATTCACGGCATGAGATACAGTTCCGTCCGCCCTGAGCGTTCCCGGAACCTGACAGAAATCCCACAGACCTCTTATTTCAGGAGAAGCCTCCTCCAGCTGATTGAAGAACGTATAATTCGCTATAACTATGGGATATTCGCCCGTCCTGAAACGGCTGAATGCGTCATATGACTGCTCAAAACTGTACTTTGCGTAGAAATCCGTCCACTGCTCGAAGCATCTGTACGCCTCAACGGAATCAAAGGATGTAGCTGTAAGATTGTCATTATAATAGCTTTTTCCGTTCTGAAGCATAAGCATTGCAAATGTATGACCGGCTTCTGTTGCCGGAGATATATTATTCGGCGGAAGCACAAGTCCGGCATTCATGTAATTGCGCTGTATCGCCGGAAGCATTTCCATGAGTTCGTCCCACGTTTCCGGCGGATGATCGTATCCAAGCTCGGAAAGAATATCCGTCCGGTAGAACATCATCGGGAACGTCCGGCTTATGGGGATTCCATAACATCCGCCGTCCCATGAGTACTGTACCATAGCGCTTTCTCCAAAACGCTGTGACATTTCCCCAAAATCATCGTACTGCGAAAAATCGGTCAGCAGACCTCTTGACGCAAGATTCACCGGAAATTCTCCGCCGAGAAAGAGCGCCGCATCGGGAGCTTTTCCGGCAAGAGCCGCCTCCACAACGCCGCCGTTTACGAGATTCACGGAAACAGGAATACCATATTCCGGAATAAACTGACTTTCCGTCATGTCACGAACAATTTCCGCCTGATCACGGCCGAGAGCAACCCATACTTCAATGGCACTCTCTCCGGTAATATCAGAAAGCGTGGTGTAATCCTGAAAGAACGACGAAATAAACGCCTTGAAGCTGAATTTTGCAGACTTCATAAGCTTCCTTTCGCAGCTTGTAAACTTCCTGTCAGCCGACGCAAATTCGATATAGTCAATTTCCAGAGGCTGTTCACGACATTCTCTCATCCATGCGGAAAGTGAAGTAATGCTGTCCTTTATTCTTGCAAGATACGAGGGTATTTCAATTGGCTTTTTCACGCATTTATCCAGGATTACCGCCGTATTTTCAAGTACAGCCGCCTCCGAACCGTATGAACCGCTGAGCTTTTCTATATCGGACTGAATATCCTTAAGCTTATCGGAAAGCTCCTCCAGACGGTCTGTAAGATCGGGCAGCTTTTCGTGCACATAATAATCAGTATACTTATCGGGCGCAGGGCCTGTAATCATGAGGATTCTGCGGTACTGCACATTTAATTCTGCAAGAACCTCCTCCAGTCGTCGCAGACTGCCGCCGATTTCTCCCGGAACGACCTCCATTGTCAGCGTATGGTCAGAGCCTGCGTCAAGATACACATAGATATCCGGCGAAGCGACCGACCAGTCGCTGTCATAGCCGAAACGCACCTGCTCCATTTCCTCGCAGACAACCCTGCCGTCGAGATATATCCTCCTGTTGGAGACAAATCCTCTATGAAAATTCTGTCTGTATTTTATGCCTATTTTGTACCAGCCGTCGTTGCCGACATCATCTTTGGAGATGTTCCATGTAACAGTCTGGAGAGGTTTTCCCCAGCCGCTTCCGCCGAAGGTATTGTAGATAACTCTTGCCGGATCTGACGGTGATACAAGATAATTTGTGTTGTCGAAATTTGCGCAGAGCGTTGCGTCAGATTTCACTGCCGCCTGTTCACCCTCTATTCTGAAAAGCCGTGAAGGAGTTGTCTCAGGAGTGACATCAGCCTTCACCGAAGCCCTGTACTCCTCATATGAGGGAACTTCCGGCGAAGCTTCAAAGCTCAGCGAAGCAAGCGCAAGCTGTCCGTATCCGGAAGACACTGAGATCTCATGCTTTCCCTTTTCGAGATGAAAGATAAGCGGCTCACTGAAAAGACCGTCCGGATCGCCAGCAAGAGTGCTCCTGTAGCTTTCCCTCTGCACCTGAGGCGGACGAATCTGATTTCCCCTTGAATCTCCGTAGATATCACGGCTGTTCACCCACACTCTGCCAAGCGTAATGCGTGAAGCCTGTTCAAAAGGAAGTTTTCCGTCTATTTCAATGGAAATTTCAATAGTCTGACTTGTCTGTGAAAGCGGGCAGTAATCCACTCTCAGGCAGTATATTCCCGTCTCCGGAACATCTATCTCTGCTAAAGCCTTACCGCCGCTTTTTTCCCATACAAGAGCATTTTTCGTAATGCTCTCAGCCTTGTGGCTGACAAGAACTGCCGAGCCGTCCGGCGAGGAGAATTCCTCCGCACTTATTCCTATTCCGGCTTGCGGATGTCCTTCACTGCAATACAGATCGTAATAATTACTGTAGGAAAGAAGCTCCGGATCTGCCGGTTCTATCGTATAATAGTCATCCTCCATAGCCTGAAGCGTCTGCTCTGAGGGAACGTAGATTTCCTCAGCAAAGACCGGTATTTCGCTCCATAAAGCAAGCCATACCGCCATCAGGCAGATCAGCGCTGATCTCATTTTCATCAGCCTCCTGTTGATAAAAGGCAGGGACAGGAGCTGTCCTGTACCCTGCCTTGATAACTTTTTAATTTTTTCTGTAAATCCTGTATATCCCGATTTATATGGGATAATCGCTCATCCTGAGCAGGAAAGTCACTTTCCGTCCGGACGATACTTTGCGCGGGTACGGGCAATGCTGTCCTCAGAACGCTTGATAAGGTTAAGCAGCGATGATGAATACTGTGCGTAATCCTTCTGAAGCGTCGTCATAGTTACATAGAGCGTATCAAAATTGTCGATACAGTCGTTTCCATCAAGAGGCATACCGCTGGATGAAGCCTTGATATTCGCCTCGCTCATAGATACAATAGCATTTGCGCTGTCGTTGGCGATAACCTTTGGAATACGGAAAAGCTTCTGGTCGTTGTGCGGATTTGCATTGTAAATAATTCTGAACAGCTTATACACCGACAGCATGAGGTAAGACGAAACCTCCTTTATCAGCGTAACACTGTTTGCCTTCTGAGCGAAGCTGAATAGAAGACTGATAGAATTATTGATAATTCTTCTATTAAAGTTGATGATTTCCGGAGAAGGCATTTCGAGGCTGTTATTTCCGTCATCATCGGGGATATCCTCAACAGTAATAGTTTTTCCCTCAGGATCAGGTGTACGTCCGAGGAGATAATCGCAGGACACGTTATAGTAATCTGCTATTTTTACAAGAAAATTAAGACCACATTCACGGATTCCCTTTTCATAGTGTGAAAGAAGAGCCTGAGAAATTCCGAGATCTGTCGCAGCCTGTTTCTGACTGATATGACGTTCTTTTCTCTGTAATGTTATAATTCGTGCAAAATCGGAATTCATAAATGTTCCTCCTGAGAAGTTTTTTAACAACACTATTATTATAATACAAAATGTATAATATGTAAATACGCTGATTTATGGAAGAATCGGAGATTTTCTCATCTTTTTTTGTAGGAATTTATAAGATATAAATTTTTTGCACGTTTTTTTGTGCAATTTAACAAAAGAATTGATATTAAAACCGTCTCATTCTAAAATCAAATAACCATCCGCTGTTTATCAGATTACTATTGACACGAATTATATTTCCTGATATAATAAGTATAAGATCATAACCGCCGGCTTTGCGAATGAGGGCGGTTATTTTTATTGAGAGGACTGATAAAATGAAAGGCTATCGCATAAGCGTACTCCGCCACGGTCTTACGGAGGCAAATGAAAACGGCATATATATCGGCTCTACTGACCTCCCGCTCTCCGGAAAAGGCTCGGCAGAGCTTGCCGCAAAAATGGATGAATTCGATTACCCCTCTGTCCACAGAGTATATTCTTCACCGCTCAGACGCTGCACAGAAACAGCAGAGATACTCTTTCCCTGCACGGAACTTTGCACCGTTGACGACCTTCGTGAGCTTAATCTCGGAGAATTTGAAAACAAAAGCGTTGATGAGCTTCTTGGCCGTGATGATTACAAGGCATGGCTCAGAGGCGGAAACGATGCACGTCCTCCTCAGGGAGAAAGTCTTGAGGAAATGACTGCCCGTACATTCAAGGCTCTCCACGAGATCATCATGGATATGATGAACGACGGACTTACTCACTGCGCAATGATAACTCACGGCGGCGTTATTTCCAATATGCTCAGCTGCTTCGGACTTCCTAAATACGATCCCAAAACTCTCACTGCCGACTTCGGCGAGGGCTTTGATATAATAGTTACCGCCCAGATGTGGCTTAATTCTCAGGCATTTGAAATTCTCGGCTACTGCCCCTACGAGAAGATTCCCGATCCTGTTGATGAGGATTTCTTCGCATAATTGAATAATATCCATATAATAGCATACACTATCCAAAACATCCCTGTGATATGGAGGAATAGTGATATGAATATCCGTGAGCTGATTTCGTTTTCAGGAAAACTTCTGAAAGGAAGAAAAGCCGTCACCATGACAATATGTCTGCTTCCGCTTGCATCAGAGCTTTTCTTTCGGTGCGCAGAAGCGGCGATATACAGCCTTCTTCTTTATTTCGGAGAAATGCAGCCTGCGGCTCTTTTCAGCGGAGGAAGCCGTATTCAGCTTGCTGTTGCCGTAATTATCACTATACTGAGAGTAACTGTTTCTGCTCCGCTGACTTTCGCGGCAGCTTATCGCCTTACCGAACTTTGCAGCAGCCGGAAATCACTCACGCCGCTTTCAAGAATACTCATGAGCCGGAAATATTTCCGGAAAAGTCTCGGACTTTCAATCATGTCAAAGGCGGTATCGCTAATCACACTTGCTCCGGCAGCTTTTTTTGGAATTACAGCTTTCTCGCTGTTTTCAACTGCCCACAATGCAAGGGAGCTTTTCCTCACCTGCCACGCATTTATGCTGACAGCTGTTTCGCTTATAATGTGGATATCGCTTAAATTCAGTCTTGCTGCTGCGCCGTTTCTCATGGCGCATTTTCCGGAAAAATCACCTTTCCGCATAATTTTCATGACGATAAAATTCATGAGAGGACGAAAAAAGGCTCTTGCCGGACTGACAGCTGTGTATCTCCTGCCGATTGTGTCGGTAATCGGACTTCCCATTGCCTGCACAAGGCTTATGACAGCGGCAGCACTGTGCATTTCAATTTACATCAAAGAGGACGAATATGAAGGAAATAAAACTGAAAGTCAGCTGCGATCAGCCGATAACGCTCCAAAAATTCCTCATGGAAAAGCAAGGCGTATCAAGACGGCTTCTTACACGACTGAAACGGCTTGACGGCGGTATTACACGAAACGGCAGAACTATCCGCAGTATTGATCTCGTCGAAAACGGCGATGAAATTATTCTGCGACCTGATACCGGCTCTCCGCTGGAGGCTTCTCCAACGCTCAATGTTCCGGTTGCCTTTGAAAACGACGCCGTTGTTGTATTCAGCAAACCAGGCGGAATGCCCGTTCATCCGTCGATACGTCATCAGGGCGACACCCTCGGCAACTGCTTTGCCGCCATGTATCCGGAGCTTGCCTTCCGTGCCGTAAACCGCCTTGACAGAGACACTTCCGGTCTGTGCGTTGTCGCAAAGGACGCATATTCTGCAAGGATACTCCAGAACAGCTGCAAAAAGGTCTACTATGCCGCCGCTCAGGGAGTTACTCCAGAACAGGGAATAATTGACGCTCCGATAGCACGTCAGTGCGAATCTATAATTCTCCGGTGCGTCCGCGAGGACGGTCAGAGAGCTGTCACACATTACCGGCGGATACACACTGACGGAAATCACTCCCTTTTGAGGATAGAACTTGAAACAGGCAGAACACATCAGATACGGGTGCATTTTTCGCACATCGGACATCCTCTTGCCGGTGACGATCTCTACGGCGGTTCGAGAAAATATATATCACGTCAGGGACTCCACTGCGGAGAAATGACGTTTACCGATCCGGCTACCGGAAAAGAACTTACTGTACACTCACCTATACCAGAGGATATGAAAAATCTTTTTAAGGAGAATAATACTATGGAAAAAATTGCAAGCTTTCAGGTTGATCACACTAAATTTGGCGTGGGAATGTATATTTCACGCATTGACGACGATATAATCACATACGATGTACGCATGGTGAAGCCAAATGGCGGAGTTTATATCTCAAATCCGTCACTTCATACAATTGAGCACCTTTTCGCTACATACGCAAGAAATTCCGAATTCGGAAAGAACATTGTATATGTAGGTCCTATGGGATGCCGCACGGGATTCTATCTGCTTACAAGAGGAATGTCCCACGAGGACGCAATTTCACTTGTAAAGAGCGCATACCGCTTCATTGCGGACTATAATGAGGAAATTCCCGGCTGCACCGAGATCGAATGCGGCAACTACCTTGAGCACGATCTTGATTCCGCACGGAAAGATGTTCTTCCGCTTCTTGAGGCACTTGAAAATTACACTCCTGAAATGCTTGACTATTCGTGGCATTTCACAAAGTAAGATGAATATTTCTCTCCGCTTTTGTTAAGTTCTACAAAAAATCACGTCACGCAGAAAAAATCCCGTTATTCTCGTTGTATTTTACCGAGAAATTGCTATAATATTACATTGTAACCACTTTGTAACGAAAGGAGCCGTCTGAATGGATATAGAAGAACAGGAAAATCATCCGGATTATCCGGACAATATATTCATGCGAACCGCAGACCATGCCGCTGATATGTTTGCACGGCTCGGATTATGTGCCGTAAAGGTTCTTGCATTTGCCGCTCTCGGAGCAGTAAAGGGAATCAGGCTTATACTCTCTGAACTGCTTGGATTCCTTTCCTTTGCTTTCAGAGGCATCAAGTGGTTCTGGCGTGGAATGACGGAATCTATCAGATACCGCGCAAAGCTAAACAAAGAGCTATACAACAACGTAAAAAAAGCGAAAAAACAAGGAAAAGCCGCCCATGCCGGAGCTGTCACACGCTTTGCCGGCTCCTTTCTTTTCGGCGAAGAAGGTGTTTTCTATACATTGTTCAACTACCTCATGCCGATAGTTTCGATAGCGTTTCTTATAGCTGTCGTCAGATATGGCTCTGGTCTTGAATACGGAATTGCCGTTAATTTCAACGGAAAGGAAATCGGAATTATCAGTGCCGAAGCAGACTTTGAAAAGGCTGAACGTGAGGTTCAGCAGAGAATCTCATACGCCGAAAGCGACAAAACTCTCAATCTTTCTGCTAACTTCTCGCTTAAGATAATCTCCGATGACGATAAACTGCTCAGCTACGATCAGCTTGCCAATGAAATGCTTGCGGCTTCTGATGAAAAGCTCACCGAAGCATGGGGAATCTACATCGACGGAAAGTTCATTGCCGCCGTTGAAGATAAGGACAAAATACAAAAAGCACTTTCGGACAGACTTGTAAACTACAAGGTTGACGGCGAGGTGCATGATCTTTCATATAAAAACAAAATCGAATATACACAGGGAATTTATCTTCAGGACAGCGTTATGGCTGAAAAACCGGCGATAGATATGCTGACTTCCTCCACGGAGAAAAAAGGCGTATACATCGCTCAGGCAGGTGATACAAGCGTTTCTGTATGTCAGATGTACAATATGAGCCTTGAAGATTTCAAAAAGCTGAATCCCTATAACGCGAGCACTTCCCTGAAAAACGGTCAGGTCGTGAATATTATCGAGACAGAAAGCTTCCTGCCTATTCAGTATGTCAAGGATTTTGAAACCCTTTCCTTCCTCGACTATGAAACAGTTGAATACGAAACAAGCGCACTTAATGTCGGTGTAAGATCAGTTCTTGTAAAAGGTGCTGTCGGCGAAAAAATCAGCAATACCGAAGTAACCTACGTTGACGGAATCGAAAGATCACGCAGAACAGTAAGATCTGTGGTGACAAAGGAACCCGTCATCGAACAGATAGGCGTCGGCACCTATGCAGCTCGTCCTGACCCGAGCTGCCGTCCTGTTACCGGCTCCGGCGAAATGGGCTGGCCTCTTGACGGCGGCTGGATAAGCGATACATTCATCAGTGACCGAGATCACAAGGGACTTGATATCGCCGCCAACGAGGGTACTGATATTTACGCTGCTGCTGACGGAGTTGTTATCTCTGCCGGTTGGAATTCCGGCGGATACGGTTACATGGTACAGATCGACCACCTTAACGGCTATCAGACAGTATACGGTCACATGAGCGCTGTTTATGCTGTTGAAAATCAGACTGTTACCAAAGGTCAGCTTATCGGTGCAGTCGGAGATACAGGAAATTCATACGGTTCACACCTGCACTTTGAAGTCAGGTATATGGGCGTATGCCTTAATCCGGAATTGTTCCTTAACACCGTTGACGGCATGGACATTCCGCCAGATGAGGAATAAAATCATACGGAAAGCTGTACAGCACAACTGTACAGCTTTTTTATTTTCAATTTTTATCAAATATAAATCATAAAACCTGTTGAAATATTTGCATTTTTATGATATAATAATAATATAATACCGGACTTAAAAATATCTGCCGTCACTGCAGATAAATCCGGACAAGTTTATACCATATATTTTTTTGAACGGAGGAATTGTAATGAACAAAATTAAGAAAAAAATCATGAAAATATCTGCACTTGCAGCGGCTATTACACTTACTGCCGGATTGCCGCTCGGAACACCAAACAGGACAGATGCGCCGGCACAGCTTACAGCATACGCTAACACTGATTTCAACTATACTCCCGGAACTCTCGGAGCGATTAATTACGCAAAATATACTGATCATATTGAAATTACAGGATGCGCAGACGGAACTACATCACTTGAAATCCCCGATACAATAGACGGTCTGCCTGTAACTGCTATCCAGATGTACGCATTCCAGCTCTGCTCACTCAAAACTCTTACACTGCCGGATTCCATTACAAGAATCGGCGGATACGCATTCGGTATGTCAAGCGAACTAACTACAGTAAAGCTTCCAGCAAATCTTGAAGTTATTGAGCTTCACGCATTTGAAATGTGTCATAAGCTTGAAACAATAGAATTCCCTGACCATACCGTTGAAATCCACTCAAAGGCTTTTGATTCAACTCCGTGGCTTGATGCTAAACGCAAAGAAGGTCCGCTCGTAATCATTAACGGAACTCTCCTCGACGGAACAACTGCAAAAGGCGATATCGTTATTCCTTCTGACGTAAAATATGTTTCTTCAAGTGCTTTTGCAAGAAACAGCAACATTACCTCTGTTGTATTTCCGCCGACAATCAACAAAATCAGCGATAATACATTCTTCTTCTGCGACAATCTCACCTCTGTTGAGGCAGTAGGCGCAACTGCTGTCGAAAGCATGGCTTTCGCTTACTGCAACAAGCTGAGCAGTCTCAAGCTTTCAAACAAGCTTAAAACTATTGACAGTTATGCATTCTCTGATATAACAAATTCCGCAACTATTACATTCTGCGGCACAAAAGAAGACTGGGACAAGGTAGAAAAATCAGCAAATGATAAATTCCTCAATAACGCTAAGCTTGTCTTTGAGGATGCTCCTCCTGTTCAGGATATTTTATACGGCGATACAAGCTGTGATGGACAAATTCTCCTGAACGACGCTGTTCTTATCCTCCAGTACCTCGGAAATCCTGATGCCTATCCGCTTTCTGATGAAGCTAAGACAAACGCTGACGTAAGCAACACCGGCGATGGATTAACCAACAAGGATGCTCTTGCAATCCAGCGACATATCCTTCACCTGATACCAAGCCTCCCAGAAACATAAAAAGCAGCCGTACATCTCAGTATCTATGGCTCAGCCTGTCGATATACCCACGCACCACAAAATCAAAAAACATATAAAAATTTTGCAGAGCCGTTTTTCGGCTCTGCAAAAACATTTCTTCTTAAATTGTCAAAAGCCCCTCAACGTACTATTGTGCGCCTGTCGGGCTTTTTTCTTGTCTGTGTGTACCCATTTATCCATAAACAAGCATATATTACACCATATCCATAAGGAATTTTCTGAAATCCTTTTTTGCAAAGTATTTCACTTCGACTGGAGCAGCATATTTTTTGCTGCCTATCTTTTCTTTGGAAATAATCTTTATTTTCCGCGGATTTTCAAAAACAGCGTAAGCAAGCTCCTCTGCCTGCGGATACTTTCCCATTGCAAGAACTATCTTGAATCTAAGATAGACAAACCGGCTTTTCCCCGTATCGTCAAGACTGTCGAAGAACTCCTGCTCCTCAGGAGATAGCTCAATTGAAAAGGCGATTTCACGGCGTTTTTGTTCCTGAGCCGCTTTTACCTGCCGCATTTTTTCAAGACGTTCCTCAACGAGTGCGGCAAATTCCGGTCGATTCCGGAAATCAGTGGTAAAAACAGCTTTATGTATGGTATACAGCGCCATTGCATCGTTGAAAGCGTTGTGAAAGCTTCCGCTGTCGGGAACATATCCAAAAGACGATGCAAGTTCTTTAATATTGATAGCCTGCGGAAGCTTCATACGTTTCACC
This sequence comes from Ruminococcus sp., assembly GCA_017461395.1. Lineage (GTDB taxonomy): Bacteria > Bacillota > Clostridia > Oscillospirales > Ruminococcaceae > Ruminococcus. The sequence goes on along the minus strand of JAFTYF010000038.1, from coordinate 23,929 downwards.
ATTTCGTCCTGTATATCACGGACTGCACCGCATATCCTGCATATTCCGTCAACGTTCTTTCCGAAATTACAGTGCTGTTTTATATCGCTCTGAAGTCCTGGCTTATCGAAGTTTCCCCATACCCACAGTTCGCCGACGCAGTATTTGTCCATAAGCTTTGAAACTTCAAGCAGAACATCATTGCTGTCGGGAGAAGCCGATATCTCCTCCTGGCTGAGATTTGTAAGCTCACGGCACTGCTTTGAAAGCTTAGGAAAACGATTCGGCTTTGATGTAGCATAGAATTTTTCCATGATATTGTAGCTGCTGTCGCAGATAACCACGCCCACAGACAGCATTTCACTGCGGAAGCGGTACATAGGACTTCCGCAGGTGAATTCAAAATCGGCAAAACCGATATATTTCTTTTTATCTGTCATATTAAACCTCAGTATAGCCAACCGACTCGATATACAGATCGCAAAGACCGGAAATAAAAGCCTTCAGCGTCGGTCTTTCGGGAAATCTTATTTTCAGCAGCGGATCAATATCAGGAGAAGAAAGCATTGTATCAAGATAATGTCTCAGTGCTCTTTCTATGGCGGTGTAATCGGATGCACCGCAGCGTACAGCCGTTTCTGTGTAGACCTGCTGTACAATGCGCTTAAGACGCTCCGGCTCTTTTATACACATATCGAGTGCCGTACAGAGGTAGTAGAACCCCTTCCGGAAGCCCGTAAAACCGTGATCCGCAAGAAACGTAGATATATAAACATTGACATCAGGATGCTCACGCTGAAAAAACATCAGTCTGATAAAGCTTGAAAGAAGCTTCATTGTTATTTCCTGAAACCACACACAAAGAGAAGCGCCCTCGTCGTAGTAATCCTCTGAAAAGTGTTCCCAGCGGTACAGCATTACAACTATCACGTCTGTATCAGGATACGCAGCCTTGAGCTTTCTCGTGATATAAGCAACATCGTGCCTGTTGTTGCCGGCAAAAAACACAACCACATCATATTTTCGCTTTGTCAGAAATTTTTTCAAATCATTCGGATGCATAGAGCAGTTCCAGACGGTATGCTCAGTAGCATTGAAGAAATTCTTCATCATCATTCCCACACCGGCGGATTCATTGCATATCAGCAGTTTTTTTCTCACAGACGCACACCCTTTTTATCCGGAAATCTGCCGGTTATTCTTCATCATCCTGAGCAGAATTTTTCTTGTTCTTTTTCTTGTATTTTGACTTCTGTCCCATATTGAGCGAAACAGTCAGCAGCTTATCTGACATGAACAGTCTGAGGGAGAAGAAGATACATACGATAAATACGATTATCTGATAGATAAGTCCGCCGATGAACAGCATATTATTGCCGAACATAAGATTCGGAACAGCTGTAAATGTATGTGTGAACGGAATAGCATAAACAAGGACTCTCAATACCATAGGAAGTGAATTGATATCCGCAAGAATAGAGATCATATACGGAACCATTGCGCACATCATGATAGGCATAAGCATATTCTGAACGTTCTTTGCATCGTCGATAAGAGCACCGAGGATAATCGAAACAGAGAGACAGATCATGATAGTGCAGAAAAGCTGGAGACCGATAAGAAGATAATCGCTGAAAGCAAGGTTAAGACCGAGCTGTTCAAGAGCCTGATCTACTGTAAGGCTTGATCCGGCAGCCATTGATACCGTTTCAGTAACTTCGTCCGTTGCGCCGGAAACGAAAACAGAAAATGCAAGCATATATACAGCCGCATTAATAAGAGCAACAACAGCAGCGGCAAGCATTTTTGCACTGATTACTGAAAGTCTTGAAACAGGTGCAGAAAGAAGTGTTTCAAGAGTCTTGTCGATTTTCTCGTTTGAAATAGATGTCATAAGCATCTGGGATGTCATCATGATAAGCACGAATACGATAATAGGAAGAAGCATATTCTGCATCATTATCTTGCTCATAATGTTTGCCGGAGAAATACGGGCTTCCTTGTCATCAACAACGGTATTCTCTGTAAGAATAACCGGTCTTTCCATGAGCTTGTACTGGTCTGCATTCATTCCGGTATCTTCGGCAATAGTGCTGGAAATGCAGGCTTCTATGAGATCAATTGCTGCTTCGTTGCCCATATCCATATTGGACATAGTAGCCGCAGAAGTCATTCTTGAAACGCTGATAAGCTCAGGCTGTTCCATTTTTTCATAGGAAGCGGTAAAGCCTTCCGGAATTATCACAAGTCCTGAAATATCATTGTCTTCAAGTATAGCGGAATAATCCTCGCCCTCGCACTCAATGATATTGATTTTTGCCGTAACGTTTGAATCGGGATCGTCATTCACTGCATCAATCGTTTCGATGATACTCTCCGTAAAATCCGTATTATCCCTGTCACAGATGTTTATGGTGATATTTTCGCTTTCGTCAACAGCTTCGTCGATAGTAGTTTTCATAACTCCGCCGAGAATCATAAATATAGCCACTGTAGCTACAAGACCGATAAGCATCTGAAAATTCACAAGCTCAGAGAGTTCCTTTTTAAGAAGGTTAATGAATTTCATTCTGCTTCACCACCCTTTCAAAAACTTCTTCAAGGTTTGCGGCATTATAGCGCTGCTTAAGCTCGTCAGCCGAGCCTGTAACCATAAGATGTCCCTTTGTAATGATTCCCACACGGTCGGAAACGAATTCGATTTCGAGCATATTGTGAGAAGACAGCAGGAAGGACATTCCTTCCTCATGCGCAAGACGCTTGATAGTTTTTCTTATCTCAATAGCGTTGATAACGTCAAGACCGCTGGTAGGCTCATCGAGAATAGCAAGATCCGGCTTTGTCATAACGGCACGGGCAAGAAGAAGCTTTCTTATCATTCCACGGCTGTAGCTGCCTATCTTGTCGTTGAGACGATCACCAAGCTTGCAGATTTCCTTTGCACGCTCGATGCATTTTGCGATCTCATCAAGATCTGAGCAGAAAAGTCCTGCCATAAACTGAAGATACTTAATGCCCTTCATGTTCTTGTATGCGCCGGCTTCATCAGGAAGATATGTGATACATTCTCTTACCTTTTCCGGCTCGCTGAGAATACTGTGTCCCATAACGAAAGCATCGCCGGATGTGGGTGTGAGAAGCGTTGATATCATTCGTATTGTTGTTGTTTTTCCTGCTCCGTTAGGTCCGATAAGAGCGAAAACCTCGCCCTTTCCTATATCAAACGAAACCTTGTCGGCAGCAAGAACTTTTGTGTACTGTTTTGTAAGTTCTTTGACTTCGAGAACTTTTTCCATGTTCTTATTAACCCCCAATTTATTTTATGGAATTTGCCGCATTAGCAGTGTAATGCAACATGAATAATCATACCATAAAAACCCTGTTGTGTCAATACTTAACGCTATTTTAAAGCCGGTATCACTCCGGTATGACAGCTTCTGCTCCCGAATAGTAATGTGAGAGTATCTCCCGCCATGTACTGCCGTTCTGCGCCATAGAATCAGCACCGTACTGGCTCATTCCAACGCCGTGGCCGTATCCTCTCGTGGTGAAGACAGCCTCCTCACCCTCGAAGCGCACATCAAAGCAGGCTGAACGCAGTGAAAGTGCCTGACGGAGTTCGTTTCCGGAAACGCTTCTGTCACCCGCTGCTGCTCTGAGGACAGTTCCGGAGCCGGAGCTTTCCTGAGGTGCTATCCATGACGAAATATCATCTCCGAGAACAATTTCCGGAAAAGCCGTTTCAAGCTTCTGACGCAAAACTTCCTTTGTAAGACGTATTTCCTCCATATATCCGGGAGCCTTTGTATCATAGCTGCTGTCCACCGGAACAAGATACGGAGCAGCTGCTCCCCATGCATTTTCTGCACTTTCGGTCTTTCCCGTGGACATTGAGTGAAATGCGGCAACTATAGGCTCGTCCTCGTATGTCAGGATATACGGCAGAACCTCGTCAGCGGCGGCAGAAATCTTCCTATAGCTTTCATCGAAACTTTCCCCAAAGAACTGCTTTGCCTGAGCCTGCGTGAAATATCCCTGATATTTTGACGTATCGTTGGAAAAATCAGCGCCCATAAGCTCTGCGGTAGGATTTTTTCTTTCCCTTATCCGCTGACGCTCAGCATATGTATGAGCTGCTACCGCCTGAGCTTTGAGAGCTTCCTCATGGAAAGAAGCAGGCATTTCCGCACAGACTGCACCAATAACATAATCACGCACCGGTACTTCTATCACCTCTCCAGACGCCATGTCAAGAACCTTATAAGGTTCAGCCGGATCTGCAGCTGAAACTTCTTTCGGAGCCGCTTCAGATACATCTTGCTTTTCCGCTGCTTCTGACTTTTCCTGAACAGTACTGATTTCCGGATTTTCGTTCTTTTTCGAGCTGTTTCCGGCACGTCCGGATATGTATACAGGTATTGCCGGAATCACCATTACCGACAGTGAAAGCGCAAGCAGCTGTGTTATGTATTTCTTCATAATAAAATCCTTTCTTATATAATATATGTGTTGACAGATTTTTAAAAATAGTGTATAATTTTAAGTACGAATATTTTTGAGGAGTGTGATTGTAATGCCGTCTTTTATTTCAGGTGCCAATATTACAGGTTTATGCGAGGAGCTTTATAATAATTCACTAATTGACCCCAAGCTTTACGACAAATATCACGTTAAAAGGGGACTCCGCAACAGTGACAGTACCGGCGTCGTAGCCGGAATTACAAATATATGCAATGTTCACGGCTATATCCTTAACGAGGGCGAAGTTGAAGCTATTCCCGGACAGCTTATTTACAGAGGCTATAATATAAACGATCTCGTTGGAAACGTTGAAAAAGAAAACCGCTTCGGCTTTGAAGAAACTGTATTCCTTCTGCTTTTCGGCCGTCTGCCCAGCAAAAAGGAACTTCAGCATTTCAATACATATATTGCGCTTAAAAGAGATCTTCCCAACGGCTTTGTAGAGGATATGATCCTTAAAGCACCCTCACAGAATATCATGAATAAACTGGCACGTTCAGTTCTTGCCCTTTATTCCTATGACGACGACTGCGAAAGCAAGGGGCTTGAAAACGAAATGAGAACGGCTATCAGCCTTATTGCAAAGCTGCCCGTTATCATGGCAAATGCTTATCAGGTAAAGAGAAGGGTTTTCGATAACCAGAGCATGATCATGCACCCCATTAATTACGAGGAAAATACAGCTCAGTGCATACTCTCTCTCCTGAGAACTGACAGACAGTACACTCTTGAAGAAGCTCAGATGCTCGACTGTCTGCTCATGCTTCAGGCTGAACACGGCGGCGGAAATAACTCCACCTTTACCTGCCGTGTGCTCACATCCTCCGGAACAGATCCTTATTCTGCATATTCTTCTGCTATCTGTTCACTCAAAGGACCTCGTCACGGCGGTGCTAACCTTCAGGTTATCAATATGCTCGATAACTTCAAGGCAAATATCAAAAACTGGGAAGATGAAGGCGAAGTTGCCGACTATATGCGCCGTACCATCCTCAAGGAAACAAATGACAGATCGGGTCTTATCTACGGTATGGGCCACGCTGTATATACAATATCCGACCCGAGAGCTATAATCCTCAAGAGAAAGGCATTTGAGCTTGCTAAGGGTAAGGAGATTGAAGCAGAATTCCGTCTCCTTGAAACAGTTGAAAGACTTACTCCTGAGGTATTCAAATCCGTTAAGGGAAGCGCAAAGGCTATGTGCGCAAACGTCGATATGTACTCCGGACTTGTCTACAGAATGCTCGGTATCCCCGAAAACCTCTTTACTCCCCTCTTTGCCGTTGCAAGAATGGCAGGATGGGCAGCACATCGTATGGAAGAAGTCCTTACCGGCAACAGGATAATCCGTCCGGCATATAAGGCTATCGCCAAGGAACATGAATATGTTCCGATAGATGAGAGATGATCAAAACTCCAGCAAGCCGGAATTCAACATATTCCGGCTGAAATTACGAAAAAAATGAATTTGAAAAGAAAATTACTTCTTGCTGCCGCCCTTATGACGGCACTGCTTACAGGCTGTACCTTCGGTTCAAGCATTGATAACCTTATGACTCCGCCGACGCTGAGCGTTGACCATGAACAGATCTATAAGGCTCTTACTGACGCTGCAGGAACAGCCATAAGCCTTAAATACCCGAAATCGGGAAAATATCTCTCCGCTTTTATCGTTGAGGATATCGACGGCGACGGCGGAAATGAGGCTATTGTATTTTATGAAAAAACCAGCCTTGCCGCTCCGGAAAATACCTTGAGAATCAACATTCTCGACCAGAGCGGTGGAAAATGGCGTTCGGTCTGCGATACTCCGGCAGAGGGCGCAGAAATCGAAAAGGTGCTGATCTCAAAGCTCGGCAGCAACGACCGCATCAATCTTATCATAGGCAGCAGCCTTATCAACCGTTCAGAAAAGAATGTGGCTATCTACAGCTATGATTCGCAGAACGGAACTATCGAAAAAAACTTCTCTGAGGCTTGCTCGTTCATTGACGTGACCGATCTTGACGGCGACGGCGAAACAGAGTTCCTTCTTCTTGCCGGTTCCGCCACAGGCTCTCCTGCCGTCGCAAAAAGCTACAAGCTCGACAGCGAGGGCAAATATCACCTCTACAGCCGTGAACTCAGCGGAAGCTTTACAGAATTCGACAGTCTCAGCTACGGCGAAATAGGCGGAGGCAGAAAAGGTCTGTATATCGACGCTGTTTCAGGTGCCGGCACTATCCAGACAGATATCGTTTACATGGACAGCACCGGTCTTAATAAGGTTTTTGCCGATCCCAAGGACTCACTTGCTACAGTCCGGCCAACAGGCTGCAGTTCTTTCGATATCGACGGCGACGGCATACTTGAAATTCCCGTGCAGACTATCTCTCCCGGCTATGAAGAACTTCCTGTCAGCGAGCAGATGAACATAACTCAATGGGATTTCATCAACCGTGATAACCGCCTTGAACAGAAGTATTCCTCCTACTACAGCGTAGGAGACGGCTATATATTTGTATTCCCCGAAAAGTGGGATAAAAAAGTCACCATGAAGCGTGACTCTGTCAATGACGAAATAGTTTTCTGCGCATACTCAGACGGAAAAACCGGACGTGAGCTTCTGCGTATCTACTGCGCAGAGGATTCCGCCTCCCGTGAGGACAGGATTTCCAGCGGCTATATGCTTATGGGTACAAAAGGCGATTCAGCCTATCTTGCGTATATTCCCTATAACCAGACAACAGTTGACGACGGACTCTCTCCTACAGCCGGAGATATCGCTGTCGGCTTCAAAATGAAATAAAAGCCTTGAAGGAGGCATGAAAATGAAACGTATACTGATCTGCGAGGATGAATCTACCATCCGTGAATTTGTTGTTATCAACCTTAAACGTGCCGGATATGACGTCGTTGACGTTGACTGCGGCGAGGCTGCTCTCAGAACTTTTGAACAGGAGCACGGCAATTTCGATATAGTTCTTCTTGATATCATGATGCCAGGTATCGACGGCTTTACAGTCTGCAAGAAGATTCGTGAAAAAAGCTCTACTGTCGGTATCATCATGCTTACCGCAAGAACTCAGGAAATGGACAAGGTCAGCGGACTTATGATCGGTGCGGATGACTACATCACAAAGCCGTTTTCGCCGTCCGAGCTTACTGCCCGTGTTGACGCGATCTACCGCCGTGTCTGCATGAGCTTCATCAAGAACGAAAAGCAGTCGCTTATCGAATCAGGTCCTTTTGTGCTCAATCTCAAGAGCCGTACTGTTACCAAGAACGGAAATCCTATCGAGCTTACTCAGGTGGAATACCAGATCCTTGAATTCTTCATGAACAACAAGAATACCGCTCTTGACCGTGCAAGTATTCTCAACCATATATGGGGCGAAAGCTATTACGGCGACGACAAGATCGTTGATGTAAACATCAGAAGAATCCGCATGAAAATTGAAGAAGAGCCCTCAAATCCACAGTACATCATAACCATATGGGGCTATGGCTACAAGTGGAATGATATGCAGTAATGGCTAAAAAGAGTATCACAAAACGCTGGATAATCAACAATCTCGGCGTTATCATACTGGCGCTTCTTGTTATCGCTATGGCTATCATCTATGCGATACAGACGTATTTCTACAGCTCTGCAAAGCAGTATCTTATTTCGAAGATAAACGCTGTTACAAGCGTGCTGAGCATACATTCGCAGGACAGCGCCGCAAATTTCTCGACTGAAATGAGAAATATGCTGGAAACCTTCAACGAAAAGGACAAAATCGAGCTTATGGCGATAAATTCAAAAGGACGCGTCGTTCTGACCTCCTCAGGATTCTCGCCCGACGCCGATATCCTGATGCCCGACTATGAAGACGCTATGGTTTCCGGTGAGGGAACTTACATAGGCAAAATGCCCGGCGGTGAGAAAATACTGGCGGTTTCCGTACCTATTTTCTCAATGAACAGCGAATACAGCTCCGTGAGAATGGTAACATCTCTCACTGAAATCGACAACGCAATAAAAAACTACACGATTGCAGTAGCAATTGTAGTGCTTGTTATTATCGCTATCGTAATTTCTACCGGACTTTATTTTGCCGGTTCTATCGTAAAGCCTATCAGACAGATAAGCGGAATTGCCCGAAAATTCGCAATGGGCGACTTCTCTGTGCGTATCAGCAGCAACAGCAGCGACGAGATCGGTGAGCTTTGCACCGCTATCAACCACATGGCTGACGAGCTTTCAAACGCTGAAAATATGAAAAACGAATTCATTTCCTCCGTTTCGCATGAGCTGCGTACTCCCCTGACGGCTATAAAAGGCTGGGCAGAAACACTTATGTTCGACGGCGGAAGTCCTGATACCATGAAAAAGGGCGTAGGAGTTATCGTCAATGAAACGGAAAGACTTTCTCAGATGGTTGAGGAGCTTCTCGACTTCTCCCGAATGCAGAGCGGTCATTTCACGCTTCAGAATGCAGATATGGATATTCTTGCTGAACTCGGAGATGCAGTTCTTATCTACAGCGACAAGGCAAAGCGTGAGGGAATCGAAATAATCTACAACGAACCTGATATGCTTCCATTCGTATTCGGCGACAAGAACAGGATACGTCAGGTATTCATAAACATAATCGACAACGCAATAAAATACTCCTCCAGCGGAGGAACAGTAACAATAAATGCCTATGAGGACGAAAAGGAAAAGAAGGTCGTCGTATCTGTGACCGATACAGGCTGCGGAATAAAGCCTTCTGACCTTGCAAAGGTAAAGACGAAGTTCTTCAAGGCAAATCATACACGGCGAGGTTCCGGAATCGGTCTGGCAGTCGCTGACGAGATCATTGCAATGCATAAGGGAACTATGGATATCACAAGTCCCGGCGAAGGTCTCGGAACAACTGTAAGTATAATACTGCCGGCAAAAAATTCCTGATAAATAATTCTGCGGCTGAGATATGCCGCCATTAAGGTGATAATTATGAAAAACAAAAATAATCAGCCCTCCGGTGAAAAATTCAAATCAAAGATCGGCGGTCAGGCGCTTATCGAGGGCATAATGATGCTTGGACCGAATATGGGCGCTATGGCTTGCCGTCTCCCTGACGGAAGTATCGACCTTGAAACGTGGGAGGAAAACAACGGAAAAAAAGCTCCGTGGTACAAGAAAACTCCTCTGGTGAGAGGCTGCGTAAGCTTTGTGACTTCGCTCGTCAAGGGATATAAATACATGATGAAATCAGCTGAAAAACAGCTTACTGAAGAAGAAAAAGAGGAGGAAGAGCTTTCCTCCGGCTTTATCAATGTCGTTATGGGGATCGGCATGGTGATAGGAATCATTCTTGCAATGGGACTTTTCATCTTCCTTCCAAAATGGATAGCCGATTTTATTCCCGTTGTAAGAGATGAGCGGATTCTCCGTTCAATTACAGAGGGAGTCCTGAAAATAGCTATTTTTGTAGCTTATATGGCTCTTGTGGGACTTATGAAGGATATCAAGCGTCAGTATATGTATCACGGCGCAGAGCACAAAACGATAGCCTGTCATGAAGCAGAGCTTCCCCTGACTGTTGAAAACGTCCGCAAGCAGACACGCTTCCATAAACGCTGCGGAACAAGCTTCATTTTCATCGTGCTCATCGTGAGCATTTTCGTGATGTGCCTTGTACCATCTATGAACAAGTGGATAAGAATGCTTGTCAGCCTTGTTCTCCTGCCGCTTGTGGTGGGAATTTCATATGAATTTATACGTCTTGCTGGAAATAAGGAAAATCTTTTCACAAGAATTCTTTCCGCTCCAGGACTTGCAATGCAGCGTCTTACAACCCGTGAACCCGACGACAGCATGATAGAAATTGCAATTGCGGCTCTTAAACCGTGTATCCCCGAAGATAAGGAGGAGGACAAGTGGTAAGCCGCTCTGTTCTCTTTGAGGAATGTATAAAAGCTCTCGAAAACAGCGGAAATCCCGATGCAAGGTTTGACGCTTTGTGTATCTTTCAGGATATGCTCAGCGAAACGCATCCGCTTTTTCTGCCGTCTGAACCAGTGGAAGAATCCGCTGAAAATAAAATCCGTGAGCTTACAGAAAAACGCTGTTCCGGCTACCCGCTCCAGTATCTGCTTGGTCAGTGGGAGTTTTTCGGCTTTCCGATTAAGGTCGGAGAGGGAGTGCTCATTCCGCGTCCCGATACGGAAACTCTTGTGGAGCAGATAATCGACATCTGTAAAAATAATTGCCTTGATTCGCCTAAGATAGCCGATCTGTGCAGCGGCAGCGGATGTATCGCCATTGCTCTGAAAAAGCATATCCCCGATGCAAAGGTTTATGCCGCCGAGCTTTCTGACGAAGCTCTCATATATCTGAGGCAGAATGTGAAGCTCAACGACGCAGATATAGAGATAATTCAGGGTAATGTGCTTGATGAAATTTTCAGCAGAAGCTTCAGCGGACTTGATATCATCGTGAGCAATCCGCCGTATCTCACAGGCGAGGAAATGCAGTCGCTCCAGACGGAGGTTTCCTACGAACCGGAAAAAGCTCTGTACGGCGGTACGGACGGTCTGGATTTCTACCGGAGAATGACCTCTCTGTGGAAGGATTCGCTGAAAACAGGCGGCTGGCTTGCCTATGAATACGGAATGGGACAGCATGACGCTGTAAAAGAAATACTTGAAAATAATTCATTTACCGATATTGAACTCAGAATTGACGGCGGAGGGATAATCCGTACTGCCGCCGGAAGAAAACATCAGGAGGAGGAATAAAAATGGCAAAGAAGGAACTTGCAAAAAAGCCTGAGGTTGTCCGCATCACAACCAAAGAGGATAAAAAAACAGCTCTTGAAGGAGCTATGAAGCAGATCTCTAAAAAATACGGCGAGGGAGCTATCATGCGCCTCGGTCAGAACACTACCCTTAACGTTGAAACTATCCCGACCGGCTCTATGACGCTTGATATGGCTCTGGGTGTAGGCGGCGTTCCGCGAGGAAGAATCATCGAAATCTACGGGCCTGAAAGCTCAGGTAAGACAACAGTTGCTCTTTCTATCGTTGCTCAGGCTCAGAAGCTTGACGGCGAAGCTGCCTTCATCGACGTTGAACACGCTCTTGATCCCGTATATGCAAAGGCTCTCGGCGTTGATATAGACAATCTTCTCGTATCACAGCCCGACAGCGGTGAACAGGCTCTTGAAATCGCAGAAGCGCTCATCCGTTCCGGCGCTATCGACGTTATCGTAATCGACTCAATCGCCGCTATGACTACCCGTGCAGAAATTGACGGCGAAATGGGTGATCTTCATGTTGGACAGCTTGCAAGACTTATGTCTCAGGCTATGAGAAAGCTTACTGCCGCTATTTCAAGATCGAACTGCGTTGCTATCTTCATCAATCAGGTTCGTGAAAAGATCGGTGTAATGTACGGAAATCCCGAAACAACTCCCGGCGGACGTGCACTGAAATTCTATTCATCCGTCCGTATTGAGGTAAGAAAGGGCGAGGTTATCAAGTCAGGAAGCGACATTATCGGTGCGGCTACAAAGTGTAAAGTCGTAAAGAATAAGGTTGCACCTCCGTTCAAGGAGTGTACATTTGATATGATGTACGGTACAGGAATTTCCCGTACAGGCGAGGTTCTTGACCTTGCTGTTCAGCTTGATATCATCAAAAAGGGCGGCTCATGGTTCAGCTATAAGGATCAGAAGCTCGGTCAGGGACGTGACAATGTAAAGGAAATCCTCAAAAACGATGAGGCTCTTATGAAGGAGATCGAGGAACAGATTCTTGCACGCAGGGACGAGCTTAACGCTGACGCTCCCAAAAAGACCAAAAAGGGCAAGGCAGACGCTGATACAGCAGATACAGAAGCTTCCTCCGACTACATGGACGACGGCATAAGCGATGATATTCTTGCTGATATCGAGGATGATTTCGAGGAATTCACTCCTGCGGATGAATAATGAAAATTACTTCACTGAAAAAATACAAAGGCTCCACCTATGAGGCGGAGCTTGACTATGAACGAAAAATCTATCTTCATGCAGATATAATCGTTGATTTCGGACTTAGGGAAGACGACGAACTCGACAGGAATACGCTCCGTGAGATAATCAGGGCGTCGAATTTCCGCCGTGCGTATCAGCGTGCGCTTTATTTCCTCGATTATCGAGACTATTCCCGTGAGGAGATGTACAAAAAGCTGCTTGACAACTACAAAAGCGAAAGTCTCTGCGCTGCTGTTGCCGATAAGCTGGAGGAAAACGGCATCATCGACGATGAACGCTATGCCGAAAAGCTTGCTGTCAGATACGTTTCCGGCAGAAAATTCGGTTACAGACGTGCTCTGCGTGAAATGCGCATGAAGGGTATCGGTCAGTTTACTGCCGCTGACGCTCTGGAGGAGCATTCAGAGGAATTTGAGGAAAATCTCATGCACCTTCTGGAAACAAAACACGCACGCAGACTTACCGATCCCGATGATCGCAGAGAAATCGAGAAGGTAAAAGCGGCTCTTGTGCGGTACGGCTACAGCTTCGATGAGATCAACCGCTGCATAAAGGAATATTTTGAAAATCACTTGGAGGACTGAAAATGGCAATAAAAGTCGGAATGGTATCTTTAGGCTGTTCGAAGAATCTTGTTGATTCTGAGAGAATGCTCTATAAACTGAGAAAAAAAGGCTATCAGCTTGTGACAGAACCCGGTCTTGCGGATATCGCAGTTGTCAATACCTGCGGATTTATCCAGTCCGCTAAGGAAGAAGCTATTGAGACTATTCTTGAACTCGGAAAACTCAAGGAAGACGGTACGCTGAAAAAAATCATCATCACCGGATGCCTTACTGAGCGTTACCGTGAAGAAGCCGCTGAGCTTTTTCCGGAGGCTGACGCTGTTATCGGCATAGGAAACAACAAGGATATCGTTGATATTCTCGATCATGTTCTTGCCGGTGAAAAATACATCAATTTCGCTCCTAAGTCAGACGCTGAACTTACAGGCGAGCGTATCATCTCAACGCTTCCGTTTTTCTCCTACCTCAAAATAGCTGAGGGATGCAGCAATTGCTGTACATACTGTGCGATTCCCATGATTCGCGGCGGATTCCGCAGTGTTCCCATGGAGGATGTTATAAAGGAAGCCGAAGATCTTGCGTCAAAGGGCGTTACTGAGCTTGTTGTTATCGCTCAGGATACATCACGCTATGGCGAGGATATCTACGGAAAATCAATGCTTCCGGAGCTTCTTAAAAAGCTCTGCCGCATAGACGGACTTAAATGGATACGCACACTCTACTGCTATCCCGAAAGAATCACAGACGAGCTTCTTGATACTATCGCATCAGAGGAGAAGCTCGTGAAATATCTTGAAATCCCGATACAGCACTGCGACGGCGATATTATCAGCCGCATGAACCGCTGGGGCGACGAAGAAAAGCTTGAAGCGCTCTTTGCTCATATCAGGGCGAAGATCCCCGGAGTTGTTCTGCGTACAACGCTTATTACGGGATTCCCCGGCGAAACTCAGGAGCAGTTCGACAGCCTTGCTGAATTCGTTCAGCGTGTTCGTTTTGATCGTCTCGGATGCTTCCCCTATTCTCAGGAGGACGGAACAAAGGCAGCGAATTTTCCCGACCAGATCGACGAGGAAACTGCCGCTCACAGAGCTGATATCATCATGGAGCAGCAGCTTCTTATCAGTGCCGAAAACAACGAAAAGCTCCTTGACGCTGAGCTTGAAGCTGTTGTTGAAGGCTTTGACCGCTTCGGAGAATGTTGGTTCGGAAGAACTGTTCTGGATGCTCCCGACATTGACGGAAAGGTTTTCTTTACGTCTGAAAAAGGGCTTCAGATCGGGGATTACGTTAAAATTCGCATAACAGACACACTTGACTATGATCTTATCGGAGAGGTGATTGAATAATGAATCTGCCAAATAAGCTTACACTTCTGAGAGTATTTCTCATACCATTTTTCCTGCTTTTCATGTATCTTGAATTCACCGGTCATTATACACTCGCACTTGTGATATTCGCTGCCGCTTCAATTACTGACGCACTCGACGGAAAAATCGCAAGAAAACACAATCTGGTGACTAATTTCGGAAAATTCCTTGATCCGCTGGCGGATAAGGTGCTTGTAATCTCGGCTCTTACGGTTTTCGTAGAGCTTGACAGCGTGAACATGGGTGCAATTCCGCTTATAATCATAATTGCCCGTGAATTCATGGTATCAGGACTGAGACTTCTTGCTGCAGACGGCGGAGTTGTTGTTGCTGCCGGAATCTGGGGCAAGCTGAAAACAGCATTCACAATGGTTACGATAGTAGGCGTACTGCTGTGGCTGTGTCTCTGCTTTGATTTTGATCTCGGACTGAGTGTTGATCTCATTGACGCTATGGATAATATCATTATTCCGGCGCTGATATGGATCTCTACAGCACTTACAATTATTTCAGGACTTATTTATCTCAAGGGCTACTGGCACCTTATTGATTCTGACAAGTAATTCCGGATTTACTCACGATGAAAGGGTGATATAAATGAAGCAATGCGCCGGACAAATTAAATATCTTTCCGCTATAAAAGAGCTTTCTGAAACGACCGACAGCCTTCGCTGCGTCCATATTGCCCGATATCTTGGGGTATCACGACCAAGCGTGAGCAAGATGCTGAGATGCCTTGCAAATTCCGGACTGGTGTATGAGGATTACTGCAACAGTGTAGTTCTCACTCCGGAGGGCAGAGCGGCTGTAGGAGAAATTTTTTCCTCGTATGGTGAAATATATACATTTTTCCATAGCTTTCTGAAACTTCCGCACGAGGAAGCACACGAACAGGCACTTCGGTTCATAAGTGAATTCCCGAAGGATACCTGTGAACGTCTCAGAAAAATCGTTAAGAATACTGTGCGGAAAGCATAAAATAAGTGGACTCCTTCACTTGAAAGGAGTCCACTTTTATTTATTCCGATTTACAATATCTCCGGACTTTCCGGAGTTTTTTATTCTTGTTCCTTCTTTTTTCGCCGGAATATCCCGCGAATCCTGTAACGCAATCTGTCAAACTTCAGACTGAGATATCTTTTCAGCTTCGGCTTTTTGCGCCGCCACAGGAATATAAGCCGGAGCAGAATCCATGCCAGCGTAAGAATCGGTATCACAAGAATCAGCTTTCTGCCGTGATAAAGCCGTGTCAGCTTGTACTCAACTATCCTCGAAGCGTTTTCCCAGTAAGGGTAGATGATGCCGTTATCCTGCACGACCAATCTGCTCAGCTTCTTGTAAGCCTTAGCACGCTTTTTCGAATCAAAACGACTGCTGTTACTGACGATATCCACTTTACCGGCATACTGCTGGCCAAAAATCTTTTCCATGGTATTTTTTGCGAAGCTGTCCACGGGGTTCGGGAGCATACACTCATAACACGTTATTCCGGCAAAAGATACCGGCTGCGCCTCGGTTTCCGGAGCTGTATTTCCGCCCCAAAACGGAGCTGCTCCCATACCGGCTGAACCTCTTGTGACCTCATCCGCCATGTCATAAGAAATATACGCACGCATGGTTTTTCCGGCGCACTGTTTTTCCGGTTTTGTGTCAGGAGTGCCGATAACTCCGGCGATGTAGAACTTCACGCCGTTGATGTACATATCCATTCCGGCGATATTTTCCGAACCGTAAAGCATCCATGCAAGCTCTTTGTCGATAACGGCGCCGTCCTGCATGAGATCTTCCTTTGTAAAATAAGCTCCGTCAAGCAGCTTGAAATCACGGAACAGAAAGAAATCTCCGCCTACTGCTGTAATTTCCGCCGATGTATGCCTGTTTATATCTGAGGAGATCTGACAATTTCCAAGCGGAGAACTGTACGCATCCGGCACAAGAGTTTTTCCTTCTTCAGGAGCGACTGAAACGGTTTGCAGTTCACTGAGGATCATACTTCGGACGCTGTTGAGCGAAGTGGTGCTGAATCCGGAATTTTCAGCGAAAAAACAGCTCATCTGCGCATAATCTCCCTTTTTGCCGCCCCATTCAGAGGCGGCATAATTGTATTCCTGAGACTTTGCCATAGAGCTTCCGACAGCGGTCATGACTGCCGCCGCAATAAGTGCAGCTGCGTTTGCAGAAGCAATGGCAATATGTTTTATTTTGAATCTGAATTTCATAAGGGGAACACCGCCTTACTTATCCTTCATGCGAACCTGATCTCCGGCAGATACCGGCTTGCTTGCCGCTGTTATAAGGCTGTCGCCTCGTGAAATTCCGCCCTGAACTGCAGAAGAAGTCTCATCCGAAGCAAGAACCTCTACCATAACTCGTTCTGCGTAATAACGGTTGCCGAAGGGGGAACTCTTTGATCTTACTTTAAGTACGAAGCTTCCGTCCTTGTCCTGATAAACGGCACTTTTCGGCACTATAGCGTCGTAAGAAGCGCTTCCGCACGGAATTGAAAGCTCCACGAATGTACCCGATTCAACATCGCCTGTTACAGAAAATTCAAGTATCTTGCTTCTTGAACCGGCGGTAGTATCATTTTTGATTTTCTGAAGAACTGCTTCCGCCTTGCCGCTGAAATTATTCACAAGCTCAGCCTTTACGCCGGTCTTGATTTTCTTTACCTTGTCGGAATCCACAGTAATTTCGACGGTATATCCCTCCTCGGCGATATCAATAAGCGCAAGAGGAACTCCCGGAGTGGTAGAATCATCCGGCTGGACATTTACTGCATTCACAATGCCGTCGTATTTGGATTTTATTTCAGTTGCAGTAGTTTTTTCTTTAAGCTCAGCAATTTTTTCCTTCTGCTTGTCAATAGCTTTTTTCTGCGCTTCAAGATTGAGATTACTTATCTGGTTGTTGATATTATCGGTTTTCTGAGCCTTCTGGAGAGCTATCATTAATTCTTCGAGGGCACGTTCCTTCATTCTGACATCAGCAACACAGTCCTCATAGGACATCCCTCCGCCCTGACTATTGCTTTCATATTGTGTGATTCTTCCGGAAATGTCAGTGATCTGATATTCCAGATCAGCAAGCTGAACGGCAAGATCGCTGCGGATGAATATTTTTTCGTCGTCATAGGCACGTTTTGCATCGTCCCTGACGGTCATTTTTGCGTCTGCATCAGCCTTTGCGGTATTTACGACAGCTTCATCAGTGCCTTCTTCGACAGCCTTGCTGTAAAGTCCGTAAGCGGTATTGTATTCCGCATCAGCGTCAGCGTATGCTCCGTATAGAACTGGCAGATTCCCCGTATATTCGGGCGGAGCGGCAGAATAATTATCGCTGTCGATAGCCGAAATTGCTGCTGAAAGCTTTCCCTGTTTTGCGGTCAGTATAGAAAGCTCCTGCTTGTCATTGAGATACTGATTCTGTGCCTGTTCGATATTTGCCTGATTGTTGTATGCCTGATCTCGTCTTGCGATAGCCTGATTGAGATCCTCACGAGCGTTCTTGATAGCCTGATTTTCGGATGAATAATCGACAGGTTCCGAAAGCAGAGCCGTCTGATACTGGAGCATCATAGAATCAAGAGCAGTTTCAGCTTCACGAAGTTCCGCACTGCTTCCAACTGTTACAGTAAAGAGAACATCGTCCTTTTTCACTTTCTGCCCCGACTTGATATTGATTTTCTCAATAACTCTCACAGAGTCGATAGTCACCTCATACGTCTGATTGGACATAATCATTCCGCTTCCTCTTACACGCTCCGTCAGCTTGCCGGAGGACGTTGTTTCCGTAGTGATTTCCGGAAGCGAGCGGTTCATGATCGTATTCGAGAAAAACGTCAGCAGAAGCATTGCCGCAAGAAAAATTATTATCAGGGTTTTGATCAATTCACGCTTTTTTATAGGATTTTTTTCTTCATTTTCCTTTAATGCGATAATTTTTTCATCATTGTTTTTCATATTTTCACTCATGGTATTGTCTCCTTTATCCTTTAATTCCGCCGGAATATGTTATTCCCTCAACGAGATAATCCTCGCCGTAAAGGAACATAAGTATTGTCGGTATCATATATACAGCTCCAACTGCAAAAGCAAGTCCGGCTTCGGCGCCGCTTATCTGCGAAAGAAATACCGAAAGCGGATGAAGCGACGTGTTATCGCCTTTCATCAGCACAAGCGGCTGTTCCACCATGTTCCAGTAGTCGATGAATACAAGCATACCTATTGAAACAAGAGCGCTTTTGCACATTGGCAGATATATTTTCGTCATTATCTGAATTTCACCTGCACCGTCAAGCTTTGCGGCTTCAACGTATGAAGTCGGAATTCGCTTCATGACTTTCGTCAGCAGAAATATACTGAACGGCGAAAATACTGCCGGAAGTATGATTGCCAGCCGAGATACAAAGCGTTCCATTTCCTGACTTACGCCAAGCTCCTGCGTTTCTATCATGCCGAATTTATCAAGTACGAGATAATTCGGTACAAGCGTGACCTGTGCCGGCATTAGCATGAGAATGATATATACAAAAAAGATAAGCCCCTTTATTTTTCCGGGATATCTTGAAAATCCGTATGATGTCACTACAGCCAGAAGAAGCTGGAAAAATGTTATCGGAACGGTAAGTATAACTGAATTCCAGAACTTCATGAGATAATCGACATTCTTAATCAACACGGATTTGTACTGGTCAAGCGTAACTTTATCGGGGATGAATTTAAGGTTGATATCTTCAGAAATGAAAGTCTTTTCACCGCCTGACATATTGCTGAACATAACACCGTAATTTGCATTTATCTCGCTGGATGTCATGAATGAATTGGCAATCGTCAGGACGGTTGGCATAAGGAAAAGTATCGCCGCTGCCGCTATGAAGATCGTTACCGAGATATCAAGGAATTTATTTTGTTTTCTGACGATCATCAGTTTTCCACATCCTTTCCGAAGATATTCTCAGCGATAAGAAGCAAAGCGATTATGACTATCATCACCAGCGCAAAGAGTACCGCCGCCGCTGAAAGCTTCTGGTAATTGAGATTTTCAAAGGTATTGTTCATGAAATGCTGAAGCATATACAGCTTGCCGAAAGGATATTTTCCCGTCAGCAGATAAACTTCACGGAAAATCTTGAACGAATTTATCAGCGACAGAATAAATACAAAAATAATCGTAGGAGAAAGATAACGCAGCTTTATATGTATGAACTTATAGAATGAACCGGCACCTTCAAGATCGGCAACCTCGATTATATCACGGGGAATACTGCACAGCGCAGACATGAACAATATCATGTTGTAGCCGATATTCTTCCACAAAAACATGAGAATGATAATTACCTGACCTTTCGGGGATTTCAGCCAGTCAACGGTCTGACCACCGAAAGCTTCGATTATCTGATTTATTGTTCCGTGATTGTGAAACAGAACCTGCCATACAAGAACTACTGATGCAGTCGGAACCATAAGCGGACTCAGAAAGAACGTCCGGAATATGCTTTTTCCGGGGATATTGCGTTCCAGCAGAATAGCAAGTCCGAGCGACAGCACGATCGAAAGTGGAACTGCAATAAGAGAAAAGGTCGCAGTATTCTTTGCCGCTTTTGTAAAAGCGAGGTTGTCAAGGAGATTGCGGTAATTTTCAAGTCCGACGTATTCTCCGCTGACAGGATTATTGATCATTGAGTAATAAATAACGATGCCGAAAGGAATCAGAAAGAATATAAGTACTCCCACGATACTTGGAACCAGGCAGGCACAGCTGAATATTTTTTCACGTCCTCTGCCGCATTGGCTTCTTAATTTTTTCTTTTTCATTGTATCACTTCTCCATTTATTTATGAACTTATTGATATAATAAATGCCCTGTATTTTTCCCTTTATATATAAGTGACTTTAAGAGGCAAAAAAGACGAAGTATTTATATATTTTTTTATTTTAACTAATAATAAAAGACTGTCCTTGCCTATCAACACAACGTATGTCAACCTGGATTTGTCAATAAAGTTTCGTATTTTATTCTTTCAGATAAAACATCTGATCTACAGAAAGAATTTGTTGTGCAAAATGACGTTTTTTAAAAATCCTATTGACATAGTTCACATTGTGTGATATAATTATTATCGTTGAAACGACAGTGCGGGTGTAGTTCAATGGTAGAATTCCAGCCTTCCAAGCTGGTTACGTGGGTTCGATTCCCATCACCCGCTCCCTTATAGCAGCTTTGGCTGCTGATTTTATCTACAGACATTTGCGCCTTTAACTCAGCTGGATAGAGTAACTGCCTTCTAAGCAGTAAGCCGCTGGTTCGAATCCAGCAAGGCGCGCCAATTTATGGTGGGTGTAGCTTAGCTGGTTAAAGCGTCGGATTGTGGTCCCGAAGATCGTGGGTTCGAATCCCATCTCCCACCCCAGAAGAATAGGCACTTTCGAGAAATCGAAGGTGCTTATATTTTTATTTCCTAATATTTTTCCTAATATCCTTGATTTACAAGTGCTTCCATCAACATGGAAGCACCTGTTTTCAGATAATATTCAGCTGTTATTATTGTCATCAAACAAATTGTCAAAACAGCTTGTAATATAATCCATTTCAGTCTTTTTGGCTGAATTATCAGCATGACTGTACACGTTAAAGGTAGTGAGAAAATCTCCGTGTCCAGCGTAATCCTGTATCTGTTTCATTGAGAAAGCCGTATTATTAGCAAGAAGACTGATGCAGGAGTGCCTCAGTGCATGGAACTTGATATGAGGCAGACCGTTTCTGTCAAGAAGCTTTCTGAACTGTGCTGTTATTACATCAGGTGTGATCAGCATTCCCACATCATTTACACAAACAAAATCTCTGTATGCCTCTGTTTCCCTCAGCATAACCTCCTGTTTAGACTTGAGATTTTTCATATATCTGTACAGAGCATCATTCATATGAAAGCTGCGTTCACTGCTGGCTGTTTTGAGAAAGTATTTAAGAATAAGCTCTCTTTTTTTCTTGCCTTGAGTGTTTCCGATTACTTTGAATGTATCTTTAGGGAGAATACTTGAATCGCCCACTACTACGCTCTGTCTGATATGGAGCATTTTATTTTCGAAATCAACGTTATCCCACGTGATACCTATTATTTCAGACCTTCTCAGTCCAAGTATCATTGCAAGAACAATCGGTGTCTCAATATACGAACCCTTAGCCGCCTTTGCAAGAGTATTCAGCTGCTCAGCATTATAGTAGCTGGTTTCACTTCTGAGTTTTGTGGGCTTGTCTACTACATTCATTGGATTTTTGATAATGAAATCATTCTTTTCGGCATATCTGAAAGCAGGTCCTATCAGACTAAGCAGCTTATGGACAGTTTTAGGACTTTTCCCTTCATCAAGTTTATAGCTGCAAAAGGCTTCAATATCCTTTGGTTTAAGATCCTTTATAGGCTTTTTGTTCTGAAAATATGGCTTTATATGGCATTTTAAAGCACTGAGATAGTCGGTATATGTAGTTGGTGACAACTTTGTTTTATTGAGTTCCAGACAGTATTCAGCGCATTTATCCAACGTCCAATTGCTGAATTCATTGTCTATAATACCATCATAACGAGTAACTATTTCCTGAGCCCTTTCATCTGCTTTGCGCTTGTTAACCTGTCTGCCTTTAGTATCAAAAGCCTTTATCCCCGTAGAAAGCTGCTTTTGCTTTCTTTTGCCTTGAGAGTTCACAACATAAAAGCTTACATGCCATATTCCCTTATTAGTATTTAAACTGTATTTCATCATAGATGTATATTCCTCCTTTTTTGAAAATTGTCTGCCGGTGTTAGCAGCAGACAATTTATGAATTATTAACTTTAACTTTTTAAGCTATTATTGTTTAAGTAAGCAATAATATTTATTTTTGGAATTTTATGTGTTCTGCCTATGCGTATAGATTCTATTTCTTTCCTGTCAAGGAGCTTGTAAGCTGTATTTTTACCAATATGCAGCATTTCTCTCATCTGTTTCGTAGAAACAATATCAGGATAATTCCTGAAAGTATTTTCTAAAGTATTCACGATAAAATCCTCCATTTTACAATAATATCTTGACCTGCACCGGTTAACGTAATATAATATTATTAAGGTGATTAAACTCCTAAGCAAACCCAACCTTAGAATTCATTGCTATTGGATTCGGGCAATGACGGATACATACCGCCTGTCAGGTCAATATCAAATATAGGTCCGGCATATACGGAGACATTTGACGGATAACCGTTCTGCTGACCATACTGCTGCATAGCAAGTGCAAGGTTAGCAGCTTCACGCTGATGTTCTTGGGCATATGCCGTAGTCTGTTCCACAAGCTCTCCAAGTCCTGCAAAATTAGAATTATCATTGCCTCTTATACGAAACGTAGGACCGATTACCACATTGGTGTTGGGATAGCTGTTTACCGCCGTTTCAATCGTTGTGGGAACAGTTTCGACCATAGGAACAGGAGCAGAAACTTCCTGTGTCTGCTGTATCATAGAATTATCTGTGGAAACTTCCTCTACTGTAGGAGTGATTACAGCAGCAGCCTGTGTCTGTGGAACATAAGGTGTGTAATTGTTATTCATGTTATAACCTCCATAATTTTCATTGCAGCAGTCAGGGGAATCCCAACCGACAAAAAGAACGGGCGTGTTTGTGAGATTTACGGAGTCAGTATAGGCTGATATCTCCTCTATTGCAGACTTAGTTATGAACTGAGACTCGTCAAGTTCAAGAAAGTCAAATTCCTCTTCATTTGAGTAATCGGTATGATCAACAAACTCGTTTGCACTGGCTGTTATAATCTCAAATCCGTGCTTTTGGAGGATAGTGTTAGTCTTCTGCTTTACTCTGTTAAGGTCTGAGGGGCTTTGTGAAAACTTGCGACCTGTTACAGCATTTACGGCATCAAGTACCACATGAGCATGAAGCCATTTACTGTCTGTGTGAACAGAAACGATACTCATATTCTCAGGAAATACAGTGGAAACAATTTCCTTGACTGTTTTAAGTACAGCTTCAGGAGACTTGTCCGAACCATTAGGACACGGTGCAAATACGAAATGCTCGTACTGCTTGCCGTGAGTCTTGTTGTGCAGACGTTTGTTTGCCAGTATATCCTCAACGGGATGTTCAAGGGAACAGCCGTATGTGGTTACGAGCGTACCGTCATTGGTCTTAGCCTTGTCCGTGGTATAATTACAGACTGCTCTTAATGACTCAGCACCGACGTTACGTCCGTTTATGAATTTCAGGACAGCTGAAAATGTGCCAGATTTATTCATCTATATCGACCTCCTCGTTATCAGCGTGAATATCTGTCAGCTTTGAAGAAACTGTATTAAGCTGTGTGGATACATCATTAAGTGATTCTGTTATAGCTCTTGCCGATTCCTCAGGAATACCCCCGTTACTGCGGAAGTATTCGAGATCGGTGTGAACCAGAAACAAAGCCTTTGCTATTTCTGATCCTTCGGAGAGAAGTATCAGCTTATCTTTTCCGAATATAAG
>JAFTYF010000037.1 GCA_017461395.1 Ruminococcus sp. | reverse complement strand
TAAGAAATATACTGAGCTTCTTCTGAAAAAAGAAGTTGAAAAAGCAATCAGGGGAGAAAAAAATGGCGTGAGAATAACCATATTTATTGGTCATACACAAACCAGACGACAAATTGTCGTTGAGTATGATGATTCCATTTTCATGAAAAAGAGAGTAAAATTGAGGTGAGCAGATGACGATTATAAAATTGGCAGACTCATTTTTGTATAACACAGGAATAAAAATCCAAAACTGATTCTAAACGGATAAGGGAGGCTTGCCTATTGCGAATAATTGTCAGGGACGATAAGCGTATCGCAGAAATATGGCTTACAAATTCCGAGCAGCAAAGTGAGAATGTTCAGTCTGTCATCAGTGAAAAAACTGCTGAGTACAGTGAAAAGAAATACAAGATAGCAGTGTTCCGTTCGGGAAACCGCAGTCTGTATGACTGTACCGACGGACTTCTCCACAGCAACTACTATCTCGGAGAGGGTGCATAATGCACCCGTACATACCTGACAAACATTACCTGTTGAATGTATCATAACCACATGTTAAAATGATTATGAATACTTCAGAAAGGACGGATTTTTATATGGATACAACTCTGAAAATTGCGGGCTACTGCCGTATCTCAGTTGACGAGGAGCTCGACAGGGACAACACCTCGATTGAAAATCAGAAGGCGATTATCCTTGATTATGCTAAACGAAAATTTCCCGCAAGCACTGTTGATTTTTATGAGGACCGAGACCGAAGCGGTTACACCTTTGAACAGCGTGAAGGCTATCAGGAGCTTCGCCGTAAGATGCTGAGCCTTGAGTATGACATACTCATTGTCAAGGACTTCTCACGATTCTCCCGACGCAACAGCAAAGGACTTGTAGAGCTGGAAGATTTGCGTGACAGAGGAATGAGAATTATCTCAATCGGCGACAGCATTGATTATCCGACATTTGATGACTGGACAGCAATTCAGTTCCGCTTCCTCATCAACGAAATGCCTGTTACAGATACTTCGAAAAAGGTTAAGTCGGTTATCAAACGCAGACAGGAGGAGGGCAAGTGGATTTGCTCCGTGCCTTACGGATACCTTATGGTGAACAATAAAAACGCTCCTATTATTGTGGACGAGCCATCTGCAGAGATTATCCGTGAGATTTTCAACCGCTACTTAGAGGGCTGGGGTTACAAGAAAATCGCAAATTATCTCACCGATAAGAATTTTCCTACACCCCGAATGGCAGAAAAAATGCGTAAGGAGCAAAACGGCGAGGAGTGCCGTCTGAAAGCAAAGCGTGAGTGGAGTATCATTACCGTCAGCGAGATTTTGCAGAACGATTTTTATATCGGCACTCTCCGTCAGGGCAAATACAAGCGTCAGCGTATTAACGGCAAGGAGATAAAGCAGAGTGAGGTTGAGCATATTGTTTTTGAAAATAACCACAAGCCTATTGTAGACTTCAAAACCTTTTCAGCTGTACAGGAGCAGATTAAAAAGAGGAGCACAAGCTCGTATCGTGGAGTTAAGAAATACGACAACGTTTATTCGGGATATATGGTCTGCGGTGACTGCGGAGCTCCGATGTTCTCAATGAGCAGAGGTGACTTAGCCCCCGCCTACACCTGCGGAAGCTATCACAGACGAGGACTGAAAGGCTGTACCTCTCACCACACAAGAACGGATATGCTTGATGAGCTGCTGAAAGATTATATCAGGGCAATCCGTGATAACTCGGAAGAGATGATTGAAAAGCTGAAGGAGTCTCTTGAAAAGGAAAAGACTGAAACAAAACGTAGCAAGTCAACAGTTGAAACCTTGCAGAAGAATATTGCGGACATCAAGGAAGAAATCCGCATTATGCACCGAATGAAAGCCCGTGATATTATCCGTGACCCCGACAAAGAAGAAATCTTTGAGGAGATTTACGGCGAGCAGATTGATGAGCTTACAAACCGCCTTGACGGACTTCGCAATCAGCTTAATATGACTGCCGACAAGCACAATACCGTTGCAAAGGTAAACAGAGTTGCAAAAACTGTATTTGAAATCTTTGATGATATAATCAGCAAGCCGAGCCTGCAAAAGAAAGACCTTGACTTCATATTGGAGAAAATCGTCATCTATGAAAACAGAATTGACATTCAGTTGAAAGCTGATATCGACGCACTGCTCACTTCGGGCAGACTGGCTGATACAGAAGAAAACAGCGTGGAAACAGAGGAGAAAACAGCCGTAAATTTTGAGTCTGACGTTAAAAATATCGTATCAAGCCGACAAATAGTCGTAACGGCTAAAAACCGAAGCGACAAGGTTTTTGACGTCAATGTTGTCAGGTACGGCGAGCGGTTACGAGCTGGAACGGGCAAAGCTGCGGAAGGAACAGCAGTGCATCACGGAAAAAAATGATGAGATGGACTTGCGTGAGATGTATGTGAAGGATTTATCGCTAAAGCCAAAACCTATATTGAGACGCCCGAGCTGACACCCGAACTGCTGCGAGTGTTCATCGCAGAATTGAGGTTTATGAGAAAGCGGAGAAGTACTCACGAACCTGCGGAAACAGGATTGTGATTCATTATACGTTTCAGGCTGGTAGCTGTCAGAGGGCTGATGCGGTAACGGACGAAGCAAGCAAAATGACACTGTTTCCGTCATAAAAAGCAAACCCGAAAGGCAATTATGCCTTTCGGGTTACATACCAACCAACTTTCTCCGTTAAAGATAACAGACAAAATGGACGATTCTATTTTATTCAGTTTCTTCAGCTTCATCCTGCACAGTGCCAAGCTCTGCCTTGCCAAGATCGAAATTTTTAAGTCCGCCATCCGTCTTTTTGTCACGAGTAACAGGATAAGAGCCTATAGACTTATCAGCCTGATAACGTCCTGACGCAACAGACATTACGTTAAAATCTTTGACATGGATCTTATACACAACCTTGTCAGAAGTCTCGATGTTTCTGTTGACTGCATCAGCAAACTCCTTGTTCATTTCTGCATTTGCACTGATATCGTTGCCATTCTCATCGCAGGCGTAACCGTTCTCGCCGTCCCAGTAAAAATAAAAATCAGTCGAAACATACTGCTGCTTCAAAGCTTCTTCAAGCGCAATCTGAGCCTGCGCCTTAGCAACCGCATCCTGAGTGGGAGAATTAATTATCTCCTGCTGACGCTTGATTTCATTCTGGATTGTGCGTGTTCTTCTCTTAAGGTCAATACACTCCTTCTGAGCAGCATCAAAGATAATTTTCGAGTTATTGTTCTGCGATCTTACTCTTGCTCTTGCAATGAGCGTACCCCACAGAGGAGTAAGCAGAGCCGCAAGAATTCCGATGATCGCAATAACAATGATAAGCTCCATGAGCGTAAAGCCTTTTTTTGTTTTATTATGTATTTTCATGCAGACACCTCCACTAATATTCTTATTTCATTATACCAAAGAATTCACAAAATGTCAATAAAAAGTTTTGAATTAACTGACAAATTTTAAGCTTTTTTATTGTGCATTCAGCCAAGAATCTCCAGTGCTTTTTGCATCTGCACGTCTTTATCTGTTCCGATAAGGGATTTTTCCATCGGAACTTCCACATCCGGAATTATTCCTTTATCCTGATAGCACTCCCAATCGCCTACTGTAAGATAACCAGCTGTATAATACACCGTACCGCCGCTTTTGAGATATTCCTCCTCCTGAAAAATGCCCTTACCGAAGGTATTCGTTCCGACTATCGTTACATCGTTTGCATATTGTTTCAGAAAAGCCGTCATAATTTCTGACGCACTTGCTGTTTCATCGTTAACAAGAATTATAACCGGAACTTTTGCATCATCGTCTGAATCAACGGTATACAGCGACTTTTCTCCGCCCTTGTAGTAATACTTCGTCATGCTTCCGGCACCTGCAAATCTATCTGCAACAGCCACAGCCGCATTTCCGTCACCGCCGCCGTTTCCGCGCAGATCAATGATAACTCCCCTTGCATCGGGAAGAAGCGGTGCTGCTTTTCCGCCAAAATCCGCATCTGTCGCCATATCAAAAAAGCGTATATTAATGTACAGAATGTTATCATCGAGCATTTCAGCTGTCAGACCTTCCTCGTAATTATCCATGCTGTAATTTCTCACGAAATCAATATGCACATCTTCACGCCCACGAAGAATTTCAAGACTGATCTTCGCATCCTCGCCCTTGTAAAGCTCCTTAACGTGATCCACAAGATTTTCCGAAAGGTCACTTTCGCCTATTTTCAGAATAATATCACCCTCACGCAGCCCTTGCTCATAGGCAATTCCGTCCTCCTCGATAGCCGAAATATAAAGCTGCCCATTCTCGTTCACGTCAACACGATAGCCGCACCCAGCCACACGAGGCATACCGTTAGTTATTCTCACACGGTTCGACAGCGTATCATCAGGATAAAACCTCGTGTATTTGTCGTAGGCGCTGAGATATCCGTTGAGAAGAAGTTCCTCCATTTTGTGTGGCTGATTCATTTCGAGCTTTATCTCAGCCATGACCTTATCAGCTTCTGCGAGAGTCCGGAACTTATCCGCAAATTTTATATCGTCCTTGTATCTTAACCACATTCCGCCGATTCCTGCGCCGGCACCGATTCCGACACAAAAAACAGAAAGCAATACGATTCGTTTTATATCCATTTTTCCTCCAAAAAAGCTCCCACCGAGGTGGGAGCCTTTAATTATTATGATTTAATCATCATGTTGTAACCTTGTTCTCACGGCAATCCTTAAGCTCAGATTCCTTCTTCTCAAGCTCTGTCTGGATGTCTGAGAGGGAAACCTTCTTACCAGCCTTGTACATCTTAGCGTTGGATGCGCCTGTAGGATATGTTCCCCAGTAAACGCCGTCTGTTGTTACGATAACGCCGATGCAGCTGCCGTTTGAAATGTAAACCTGACCATCCTTAACCTTCTTGATGGATGAGAAGTAGTCCTTAACATTTTCCTTCATAGCGGTCTTAGCGTTTGCAGCTGTAAGAACCTTGTCTCCACTTGTATCTGTACCTGTTGTTGTTGAACCCCATGTCTTGTCGATATCTACGATACCGTTGAAGCTGAGATCCCAATCCTGCTCTTCAAGATCCTGAAGTGCTGTAGCAAATGCCTTCTGGATAGAAGAAGCAGCAGAGTTCTGTGAAGAAATCTTGGACTTCTTAACGTAACCCATCATAGCGGGAACGAGGATAGCTGCGAGAACACCGATGATAGCAATAACAACGATGAGCTCAATAAGTGTAAAACCTTTCTTTGTTGTTTTCATAATGAAAACCTCCTTAATTAATTAAATTTTGTGCAGTCGTTCATGCACTCGTAATTTTCTGGTTTAGGGATTCTATGAAGCCTGATTTTTGGCAATGATCTGAGGTGATCATTTTAAGGAGCCTCTTATTTATTCCCTTTCCCCTTCTGTGATTATAGTATACCACCTTATTCATAAAATGTCAATACTTTTTTGAAGAAAATTTCATAGAAAATGCATTTTTTACATGAGAACGGTAAATAGGCACGTTTTTTTTCGTGTTTTCGTCAAAATGCACAATAAATTGAAAATAAATTAAATCATTGTATTAGTAAATGTAATATCTAAATCAAGTATTACTATTTGTATACCATCGATTTATTCATAATTTAATGAAAAATCAAACAGCCGGACAGGTTTTATCCGGCTGAAATAATATACGATTAAAGCTGTGAAAGGAAGCGGTAGAATTCCTGCTTATCCTGACACTTATCAAGAGCGTCAACCTCACTGATAACGTTGTTCTTAACAAAACGTGCAAGCTCCTGATCAAGGCTCATCATGCCCTGCTGCTTACCAGTCTGGATTGCCGACTGGATAAGGTGGATCTTATTATCACGGATCATAGCTGAAATAGCGTCAGTAACGTTCAGAATTTCCATGCAGGCGATACGTCCTGTGTTATCCTTTTTCGGGATAAGTGTCTGAGAAATTACGCCGACAAGATTGTTTGCAAGCTGTGTTCTGATCTGCTGCTGCTGGTGCTCAGGGTAAACGTCGATGATACGGTTGATAGTATCAGCCGCAGACGTTGTATGAAGTGTAGAAAGCACGAGATGTCCTGTTTCGGCAGCGGTTACAGCAGCCTGAATTGTCTCAAAGTCACGCATTTCTCCTACGAGGATTACATCGGGGTCCTCACGGAGAGCAGCACGGAGCGCAAGTGAGAATGACGGAACATCGTCGCCGATTTCTCTCTGGTTTACCATGCAGCGCTTATGCTCGTGAACGTACTCGATAGGATCCTCAACAGTAATAACGTGAGCGCTTCTGTTGAGATTTACGAAGTCGATCATTCCGGCAAGCGTTGTGGATTTACCTGAACCAGTAGGACCTGTTACAAGCACAAGTCCACGTGGACGCATTGCAAAATCTGCAAGAATCGGAGGAAGTCCGAGGTCTTCAAGTGTAGGAATATCGTTGCGGAGAAGTCGGATAGCGATAGCCGGCTTGCCCTTCTGGAAGTATACGTTTACACGGTGACGGTAGCCACTTCTCGTTGTGAATGAGAAGTCAGTATCGTGATGATTATTTACGCTTGTCTGCTGAGCGTCGTTGGTCATCTGATGAACAATATCAAGAATCTCTTCCTCGTCCATTTCCGGGTACTGTGAACGCATTGTTCTCAGAGTACCGTTAAGACGTACAACAGGAGCGATCCTGTCGGTAAAATGAAGGTCTGAACAGCCGAGGAGACGAACCTCGTCAAGGATTCTGTGGATTTCAATAATAGCCATTTTTGTTTTTCCTCCCTGGTAAGATTATACGGAGAATGTAGCTCTGACAAGCTCATCTATTGAAGTCTGACCCGCCTGAACAAGCTCGGAAGCATTGTCACGCAGCAGCTTTGTACCGATTTCTTTTGCAGCAGCCTCAATTTCTTCCTTAGTACCGCCAGCAGCGATAATTGAAGAAACCTTTGAGTTGCAGTGGATGATCTCATGGATAGCAGTTCTTCCTCTGTAGCCAGTGTTGTTGCATGACTGACAGCCGCAGGGCTCGTAAATCTGGATAGAGTGCGGAACACGCATAAGTTCATTTTCTTCTTCTGTAGACATTCTTGGTTTCTTACACTCAGGGCAGAGAACCTTGATGAGTCGCTGTGCGATAACACCGATAAGTGATGTAGCAACCATGTAGGGAGCTACGCCCATATCAACGAGACGGACAACTGTTGATGCAGCGTCGTTTGTATGAAGTGTTGAAAGTACAAGGTGTCCGGTGATAGCAGCACGGATACCGATATCAGCAGTTTCCGCATCACGCATTTCTCCGACCATTACGATATCAGGGTCCTGACGGAGGATAGAACGGAGAGCAGCTGCGAATGTCATTCCAGCCTTTGTATTAACCTGACACTGGTTGATACCATCGATAGCCTTTTCGACAGGGTCCTCAACAGTAATTACGTTTACATTTGGCTTTGCAAGCTCACCGAGAGCAGCGTAAAGAGTTGTTGTTTTACCTGAACCAGTAGGTCCTGTTACGAGGATAACACCGTGAGGTACACGAAGCATATGCTCGAACATTGCGTAGTTATAATCAGACATACCGAGATCAGTGATCTTACGGAGAGCAATCTGTCCTGTTGAAAGAATTCGGATAACGATCTTTTCGCCATGAACTGTAGGAAGTGAAGATACACGGACGTCAAGAGTTGTTCCGTCAACAACCTGTGTGAAACGGCCGTCCTGCGGGATTCTCTTTTCAGCGATATTCATACCGCTGATAAGCTTGAGACGTGTAGTAAGAGCGCTGTGAACAGCACTGGAGATATTCATCAGTTCAACGAGGTCGCCGTTTACACGGATACGGATTCTTGTATATGTCTTGAACGGCTCAATGTGAATATCGGTTGCGTCGGCTCTGTATGAGTTTTCAATAATTGTAGTTGCAAGCTTAACGATAGGTGCGCTTTCAACTCTGTCTTTGGACTCAGCGTCATCAGTATTCATTTCGCCAAGATCTCCGCCCATTGCATTAACGCTGTCGATAACGCTGTCTACGTTCTGCATTGAGTAGCACTTACCGATTGCCTTATTGATTGCTGATGTTGTAGCGAGTACAGGAACAGTATCCATACCAGTAGACACCTTGATATCTTCAAGTACGATAAAGTTTACAGGATCATTTGTTGCAACTGTAAGTCTTTTTCCCTGTACGTTGATAGCGATTACCGTGTGCTTTCTTGCGAGAGCCTCAGGAACCATCTGAACAGCTTCGGTATTGATCTCGATATTATCAAGATCAACATACTGAACTCTCAGGTTTCCGGCAAGAGCCTTTGCAAAATTCAGCTCTGTCATAAAACCGAGTTCAACAACTACATCACCGAATTTTTTTGTTCCGTTTGACTCCTTCTGAGCAGCAAGGACTTGTGAAAGCTGATCATTTGTAATAAGTCCTTGATTGACAAGGTAGTCGCCTATTCTTTCGTTTCTCATAATAAACCTCCGCTTATTAAAAATTTACTTAAATAGCTTGAATTTTATATATAATGTGATATAATATAAATATACATTATTTACATTTAAAGGAGGGTAAAAATATCATGTTTGAATTCAAAAATATGCTCCATGATGAATTTACCGAATTGACGTTCCAGCTGACATTCCTCGGGATGATCTTTCTGCTTGGAATATGTATCGGAAGCTTTCTGAACGTCGTGATAATAAGGCTTCCGAGAGGAGAATCTCTCATAAAGCGTTCCTCACACTGTATGACCTGCGGAACAAAGATCAGACCGATTGATATGATCCCTGTTTTCAGCTGGCTTTTCCTCAGAGGAAAGTGCCACAGCTGCGGAGAAAAAATCTCTCCGAGATATCCGGTGGTCGAGGCGCTTAACGGACTTCTCTATGTGCTGACCTTCTGGGTGCTTGACATTAACGCTGAAGCCATAATAACCTGTGTTCTCATGTCACTTCTTCTGATCGTGGGCTTTATGGACTGGGACACAATGGAGATCAACGAGATCATCCTTGCAATTATCCTTCTGCTTGCCGTTCCGCTTGCTTTTGCAACGAGCGATGTAACTGTTATGAGCCGGATAATAGGTGCGTTAGTAATTAGTGTTCCGTTCTTCCTCATCGGCGAGATAAGCCGACCGATCATCAGAAAGAAAATCGGAGAGGACTTCAGAGCTATAGAGCTTGGCGATACGCTTCTCATGGTAGCTGCTGGAGCCGTCCTCGGAACAAAGGCTGTTATCGTTTCAACATTAATTGGAATCGTGGCTGCCGCACTTGGCGGTGTAATAAACAAAATGGTATCCGGCGAATCAAAATTTGCATTCGGTCCGTTCCTTGCGATCGGAATTGCGGTCGGACTTCTCTGGGGAAATGAAATCGCCGATTGGTACATAGGACTTCTTAAAAATCCTCTTGGTTAATTTAATAAATTACAGGCAGCAGCATTTGACTGCTGCCTGTTTTTTATTATACATTAAACTGCATATCTAATTATTCCATATCAGGAAGTGTATAAACGAAGTAGATGCAGTCGCCGTCCTTTTCAGGATAGCTGTAGAATCTCTTATTGATAAGAGCCGCCTGTCTTGTATTGATCTCCTCGTAATCCCACATTCCGTCCTTGGGAGCTGCAACATCCACCTTATCTGAAGGTGTGAAATTGTCTGGGTAGCCTGCAGGCTTTCCGCTCCATCTGATAGGACCGTAAAGGTCGCTTGCCTTATTGCTGCTGAACGAGGAATTGATGTTTACGAGAGACATATTTACATTAGACACTGCAAATGGTGATCTGAAAATTGTCTGTGATTCATCCTCTATTGTTGTGGCGTCATCGGGAATCTCACCGAAAGCACCGTCGTTCTTGTAAGTCATAACGGTAAGTGAGAAAAGCTCCGGACTGAAATTGGGCACACGAGCGCCGCTTGCCATTTCAACAGGAACGATAGAGCTGTAGTAAGTATCAGCCTTGTCATTTGCGGTATTGAATCCGGCAATGCTGTTGATTACCGATTCATCGTCGATCACCTGTGTTGTGTTGTAGCCGGGCTGGAAGTAGAATGAGTAATCCTCGAAATAAACGGGGTTAATAACATTATTATTAACGCTCTTACCGCTTAGAACTGCGTTTTCAATGCCATAATCGTCAACCATTACAGCATTTCCGTCGCCGTCATAGAGAGGATTTCCGTTGAGATCATTTTCCTGAACCTTTTTTCTGTTGCCCAGACTGTCAAACTGTACATATGTATAGCCTGACTTGAAATCCCATTCGTACTCAGTGATTCTGCCGTGATCGCTGTTGTCGATCTTAAGCATTCTTACCTTGCCGGTAAGCGGATCCTCAGTACCAGGATTTGTTCTGTTCATGTAATGATTTTCAATGAAATTTCTTGCAACGAAGGTTTCCTTATCGAGACCGGCAGGAGTAAGAATATCATTGCCGTTGAAGTCTGTGAAATCGCCGACATATACTTCAATACAATCGGCATATCTTATTGAACCTTCCATATAGCGCTTGATATTGTCTACAGCCGCATTGTTTGCCTGCTGCAGAGACGCTTTTTTTACAATTTTTGAAAGAGGATTTATAATACTCATAACAGCGATCATCAGGATGCTGAAAACAGCCATAACGATGATAAGCTCAATGAGTGTAAAACCCTTTTTTGTACGCTTTTTTTCCATAGGAATCCCCTCCTTACGTTGTCGGAGGCGGCGTAGGTGCTGAACCGGATGAAGGCTTCTGGATCTCAATAAACTTGAGATTTGCCTCATCAGCATCAGGATCAGCTACTTTGTTTCCGTCATCATCAATTGTGAATTCCTGAGTACTGTAAAGCTTTCCCTTTACAGTAACTTTGGATTCGGGTGAATCTTTCTTTGCAACAACGATATCAAACTCATCATTGAGGAGCAGAGCATTGGTGTCATTCTGCGCTTCAGCGATAGGTCCCTGAACAGCGACCTTTTTGTTTACCCTGCGGGCAGACCGCTGCTGTGCGTCAACAGCGGTGCCGAGCATAACAAGGATGAGTGAAACAGCTGCGAAAACAGCGATTGCGACAATAATCTCTACAAGAGTCATGCCCTTAAGCTTTTTCTTTTTCTTCATGCTTCACCCTCCTTAATAATCAAGGTAGCTTACAGCTGCATAGGTGTGCTGCTTATTTGCGTCAAGAACAGCTCCGCCGCCTGAAGAATCCTTTACATATACGAGGAGCCAGTCATTCTGCGCGTCATGAGATGCAACATTAAGACATCCGAGGATACCGAATCTTGCCGGTCCCTGACCATTCTTGTTGCCAGCTTTGTCAAGACGGATTCCGTCATAGTAAATTCTGCTGAGACAGTTATCGAATGCAGTTGAAAGTGTAGGAACGTTGAAGTCCATGTAAGGAGCACGGATGAACGCAGTGATAAAGAATTCATTTACACCGCTGAACTTCGCACCCTTTGCTGAGTACATATTTACTCTTGGAGCCTCAAGGAACGGGTAATCCTGACCTGTTACAGGATCCTTAACTCTGAGAATAGGATCATTAAGATCAGAAACCACCTGAACAGTCTTACTTGAGTTTGCAAAATTGAGGAACGACTGAGTAACGATCTGACCGTTTCTCATTTCGTTGTCAGTGCCTGTAACATAGAAGTTTACAGTACCGCCGATCTGACTGCCGTCAGCACCAATATCGTTGATAACGATTCTTGCGCCGTTCTGAGTCTTGAAGCCGTCAAGCTGTATCCATATTGTATCAGTTGCGGGAGGAATTACATTAATTGTGATTCCATCGAACATACCTGTGAGCTTAGCGTCAACACCGTCGATAGTAACGACTTTGTTTTCTGCGTTAGCAGCTGTAACCACATTTGTGATCTCTCCCTGAGGAGCCTGAACGTTAGTCTCAATCTTCCACTTATCCATTACTTCAAATACAGTCTGAATAACCTGAGATTCCTGCTTTTCAGCTTCGTTATCGTAGAAGCACTCGATTTCACCTTCAAATGTGAAGTATACATGACCGCCGTTTGCTTCATTTACATAGA
Source organism: Ruminococcus sp. (assembly GCA_017461395.1). Lineage (GTDB taxonomy): Bacteria > Bacillota > Clostridia > Oscillospirales > Ruminococcaceae > Ruminococcus. The sequence goes on along the minus strand of JAFTYF010000037.1, from coordinate 11,098 downwards.
TTCTTGCTTCTGCAGGGTTATCATCGTTTCTGAATACAGCGTCCTTGATATGAACGTATACGTCCTTACCGTTTGCGTCAACTGTAACAGGCTTTGTGAAACTGCCTGTCAGTGTGCAGCTTTCAGTAACGTGACCTACAAGCTGAACTGTTCCGTTATATACACGGTCGTAAGCTTCCTGAGGAGTTACTGTGCCGAAGTGACCTTCTGTTCCCTTTACAGGACCTGAAAGTCCGAGGATTGTAGCCTTTTCTGCGTATGCAGGGAAAATTGTTCCTTCACCAGTTGAAGTATAATACTCTGAAAGCGGATAGATCTCAAATGTATCTTTGTTTCCGTTGTATGTCGGAACAACAGGCTTCATTGCTTCTGCTTCTGTAACCTCATTGCCGGCAGGATCAAAGAAGCCGACTCTGAAATTCTTCTTCATGTTGAGATCAGGAACAAATTCTTCCGGTTCATGGGGAGCATCAGGAGGGCCATCATCGGGACGTCCGCCTTCGTCAGGACCACCCTCACCAGGACGGCCTTCATCGGGACCGCCGTGACCAGGTTCGCCCCATCCGGGAGGCGCTTCAAGATTATCAAAAGCTTCATCCCAGCGATCAAGAAGCAGATAATCAGCCGGAATTACTGCGCCGCCGAAATCGTATGCGTTAGTAGGAGTTCCATCATCATTTGTAAGCTGTGTATAGCCTGCAAAATATTCAAGAGCTTCGGGATAGATCCACATATAGTCAACGTGTTCAATGATCGAACCATCCGGATCGTCAGGATCAACTGCCTCAAATGCGACATCCTTGGCAATGATAAAGCTTATATCCTTCTTTTCGTAGCCATCCTTAAGTTCGCCGCCGCCGGGCATACTAATCTTTCTGCCCTCAAAAGAATCTGCATATACCTTGCCGTTTACTTTAATGTTATCGTTGTTGAGCGAAAGCTTTCCGCCTACAACGAGATCACCGTCAATAGTGATTTCCTTATTGATAGCAACGTTGCCCTCGACCTTGATGTCGCCGCCGATTGCATCGCCGTTGCTGTGGTTGCCGGAGAATTCAAGATTACCCTTGGAGAAGATGCCGCCGCCGGAGCTTGAATATCCGTCGCCGCCGTCGATAAGGGAATTTGACCAGCTGTAAAGATTTGTGCTGTTTGTGCTGATTCTTGTTGTTTCTGTTTTGTCATAGCAGTAAATATCTGCGTATGACGCAAGTGCACCGTTTTCAAGATCAAGGCTTCCGCAGAAGATGTTGAACGGAAATGTTCCGTCTCCGAACTTGAAGTCCTGATTTGCCATAGTGATTTTTCCATCAACATAGAGATACGGTGTTTCGTTGAATCTGAGCGATCTGCTTGCCATTTCATTTCTGAGTGGATCAGACATACTGATAGTAAGACCGCCGTTCTTCATATTTAAGTCGCCCCAGATCTGTAATCCCTTACCAAGCTGTGTATAATGCATAGTGAGGTATGTAGGGAGATCAAAGTTGCCGTTTACTACCATCAGAGCTTCAACTCTGTTGATATCCTTAAGACTGTACTGCTCATTTGTGAGGTACATCTTATCTTCAAGGGTAGTAAGCTTGCCGTCATAGGGGTTCCACTCGATGTAAGTGAGGTTTGCATTCCAGGTTCCGCCGTTGTAACCGTGACCCATACCGTAGTATGCGCCGCCAAAGATAGAACCGTTGTTGCCGTTTGCTGCGTCTGCGCCGCCCATTGTAAGGAAGCCAGGGCCGTCGTCGTGTTTTACTACAGGATCCTGAATAACGTGGGAAACGATCTTTGTTGTTTCGCCGCCCATTGTTACTTCAGCAGTGATCTTGATAAGATTCTTTTCGACCCATACCATTGTATTATTGTCGAAAATTGTTGTTTTTCCTTCGTATTCAACGGTTGCGCTGTCGATTCTTCCGAGGGAAGGTGAGTTGATACCCACCTCAACCTCGAAGCTGCCGTTCTGAGGCAGTTTTTCTACAGCATTAGCAAATTCATTGTTTGTACCTACAGCAGCAAGGATACTGTCGATAGCTGCTCTTGCCGTATAGGAAGCCTGTGATGCTGAATAAGTTTTGTGAGCCCGTTTGTTTGCAGCTGCCGCCAGAGCTAACGCACTGGTCATGAAAATTGTCATGAGAGCCAGCACTGAGACTACTGTAAACAGTATGGAGCCTTTTAGGGTTCTTTTTTTCTCAGTTTCCATGTTTTACCACCTTTCCGGTAAATTTCTTCTCAATAACGGGTACGGATGATTTTGCAAGAGACTGAATTACTTCTGCATTTTTGTATCAGGTTCTTCCATTTCGTATACAGAATAGAGCTGGATTACGATGTTTGCTTCAAGAAGTGTTTCGTTCTCCCAGTTCTGAGCCTGATCGCTTTCTTCTTCTTCCTGATTCTGATTCTGAGCGTTTTCGCCGCCCGCACCTGCAGGAGTTGCCTTCTTATCATCTTCTTCCTCTTCTTCTACTTCAGACATAGATACAGATGTGATAAGAACTGCACTCTTAATGTTGTCGATTTCCTTGAGGTACTTCCAGATATTCTCCTTAGTTCCCTCGATTGTAAGACCATATCTTGTGGACATGATATTTTCAACAGCTCTTGAAGCGATGAAAGTGCTGTCTGCGCTTTCAGCTGCAACCTTCTTTGCAAATGTGCCGTTGATATCAGCGCCTTCACGGAGAGCTGCTGAAACCTCGATGTAAGGCTCATAGTAGTAGTTGATTGTTGATGCTGCGATAGGATCAGTTTTAAGCTCTGTAACCTTTACCTTAGCCTTTTCAGCGTAATTGTACATGAATTCATCAAGAAGCTTAGGTTCCTTGATCATTTCTTCATCTACGAAAACTGCTGTATTCTTTACGCTGTCCTTATGTGTATCGAGAATACTTTTTTCAACGTCGTCAATGCGTTCGATTTTTCTTTCGATTTCTGCCTTTTCGTCCTCTAATGTTTCAAGAGTGTCCTGATTATCCTTGATAGTCTGTCTCTTAGGCTTGATAAGTCCGAAGAATCCTCCTACGAAGATCGCAGCTGCCAGAACGATGGCAAGAATAACCTTATCTCTGTAAGTTAATTTCATCTTACTATTCCTCCCTTAATATTATTCTGCCTTAACTCTGTCAGCAGCGGCGCTTTCTTCGCCTTCAAGATGAACAGTGATAGCGAACTTTACTCTGTCAGGCTCTTTGTTCTTCTTTCCGTCAGCAGCCTGAGCGTTATCTTCATCTTCGTTTACAGCGCCTTTTTCGTATGTATAGCCCTTATACTCTACGTTTCTATAGTAATCGAGTTTTTCGATTGCAGCAACATATTCACGGGGGAAATCCTGAGTCATCTTTTCCTTTACCTTATCGCTGTCTTTAAGCGGAATATCAAATTCAACAGAAAGTGCACCTTCGTTGTAGTCGCCGTAGATAATTACAGGAGTAATCAAAACCACTTTCTGATTTTCTCCTGTACCCTCAGTCTTAACAGTTCCCCACTCGATATAGTCGTCATACTTCTTATCTTTGAGGATCTTTTCCATTGTTTTTCTGAGAGTATCATACTTGTCACCGTTAATAACAGGCTGTGAGAAGTATGCATCGTGGGCGTTATTCATTCTCTGAGCGTAATTCTTTACAACCAGTTCCTTTTTCTCAAGGTAAGTAAGATGTTCAAGCTTATTTGCAGTTTCTTCACTGTCGATAAATTCCTGAACCTCTTCGATTTCATTTTCGATACCCTTGTTCTTGAAGAAGTTGAATGCAAAGATACCGCCTGTAACAACGAGTGAGAGACAAAGTGCACCGAGGAGAATAAGATTTCCTGAGCTGTCGTCCTTGATCTTGTTCTTTACAGCTGTACCGAGGTCAGTTTCAAGGAGGTTGATCTTTTCAGTTTCCTTGCTTCTCTTGAACATAGCACCGATAGCGTTTGCGTACAGTGAGAATTCAAGATTTTCATGACCGTGGATCTGCGGAGGAACATTGATAAGACTTGTTTTAAGGTCAAGCTTTTCAAGCTCATCAGTAAGTCTTACATACTCGTGAGTATCTCCGTAGAAGATTACGTTCTCGATAGCTTCGCCTGTCTGACGGCTTCTGTGGAACTGGAGCATACGGAAGATGTTTTCGTTTACAGCCTCGAAAACGTAGTCATCTGAGTAGCCGTAGTCAGCAGCGTCAATAGAAGCAAAACGTGAGAATGAGAGTGATCCCTGCTCATAGAGGTTGAGAGAGATGAAGTTGTTGTCGATCTGAACAGCGAGAAGCGGCATCTTGGACTTGATCTTTGTATCTGCAAGAAGTACCTTTGTGATACAGTTGCAGCCGATCATAACTGATTTCAGTGAGATTCCGAGGAGCTTGAACACTTCTCTGTAGCTGTTTACGATCTCGTAAGGACAAGCAGTAGCGAGGATTCTGTAAGCGGGCTCACTGTTTTCACCGGACTGCTCTGCCTCACCTACTATAATATAGGATACACTGTATGAGTCATCGAGGTTCAGTTCAGCCTGCATCTGCTGCTTAACTACCTTCTGAAGATCCTGATTCTTAACCTTAGCAACGTTCATTTCCTTAAAGATTGTGAGGTTTGAGGAAATTGATACGATAGCCTCCTTATCGGGCATCTTGTGTCTTTTAAGGATACCGTTGATGAGTGTAGCCACATTGGGAACGTCCTTAACGTGACCGTTTACAATGAGATTTTCTTCAATATCAAGGGTTGCAGCGGAGCTGATCTTGATTTTTCCGTTGCTTTCTGTTCCCTTAACAACTCGTATATTTCTGTCGGTAATATCAAATGAAAGCATTTATCTTTCCACCTTTCCGTATTATTCGTTTTCGATATTCTCGAAGGAACCGTAGAGTGCGGGGTAAATACCACATACTACAAGACCAATGATAAGACCCATGAAAATGAGGAGCAGCGGCTCTACCATGCCGACCAGACGCTGTACAGCCGAGTCTGATTCATCTTCATAGTAGTCAGATGTCTTTTCAAGGATTGAGTCAAGAGCACCTGCTTCTTCGCCGACGTAGATTACTGAGCAGAACATCGGTTCGAAGATTTCTGTTCTTGTAATAGCTGCTGAGAGTGATTCACCCTGCTTTACCTCGTCGATAACGTCCTCGAACTTCTGATCAATGTAGGAATTTCCGAGGATAGCGGAAGCTCTTTCAAGACATTCTACCATAGGAATACCGCTGGAATAAAGGGATGAAAGTGTTCTTGCGAAACGTCCTGTATAGATCTTTGTGATAAGCGGACCAATAGCAGGACCCTTAACAAGCATACGGTCAAATTTAAGCCTGAGCTTCGGTGTTTTGAGAGCATATTTGATGCCGAAGAAGATAGCCAGTGCGATAATAACGAGTATGTACCACTTTGTTCTGAGGAAGTCACTGATAGCTGCCAGACACTTTGTAAGGAACGGCATCGTTGAAGGATCATCATACATATCAATGAACGTAGGCATGATGAATGTGAAGAGGAAAATTACGATTACGATACAGAGAACGAGGAGTATGATAGGATATGTCATAGCGCCCTTAACTGTATTTTTCAGTTTGTTTTCCTTTGCGTAGTGATCTGACATACGCTGCATGATAACGTCAAGCGAACCACTTGTTTCGCCGGCTGCAACCATGGAGATCAGGAACTCAGGGAACGAGCCCTCATGCATTTCAAGAGCTGAGGAAAAGGATTCACCCTTCTGAACGTTTTCATAGATGTCCTGCCAGATAGCTCTCGGCTTTTCCGACTCCTGCTCTTTACAGAGAATGTCGATTGATTTTACAAGAGTAAGACCTGAGGTAAGCATCGCACTGAGCTGTCTGCAGCAGAATGCCAGTTCCTTGGTGTTAAACTTGTACAATGATTTTGAGTCTGTTGAATCGCTTTCCTTGTAATCTTTAACGTACAGACCTTTTTCCTTAATCTTTTTTAAGAATTCCTGTTCGTTTTCCGCATTGATTACACCCTTAACCTGCTTATTGCGAGCGTCCTGGGCAATATAGGAAAAACTCTTCATGAAACCACCTCCATAAATTATTGCTTGAACTGCTGTCTTTCAGATTCCGTTTCGGGCTTGCTGATCTATCAAAGCGAGGGATTCACTGTTGCCGCCGGCAAAGTCACACAGCAGGCATCTGTACTCAGTGATCCGTACAATTTTCAGAACATAATTTCCAAACAGATTCTTACAGATCTTAATAGAACAATTATATCATTTTGGCAATTATTTTTCAATCGCTTTTTTGACATAAATAATCGCCCCTTTTTTATTAATATTCACCAACTTTTATACTTATCGTAATATTTTGTGGTTTAAAAAGGGATTTTTCTACAAAATACAATTTTTTCAGACAGCATAACCGCAGCATTCCTGTACCAACGCTGCAGATTGTTAAACTTATACAAATATTATATCATACTCTTTACAGAATTGCAACATAAAACTGCAAATTTTTTCTAAATTTTATAAAACTGTAAACTTCAGCAAATCGGTTAACTATATTTTAGGCATTTTGACTGTTGAAAAGCTTTTTTTGCTGTATCTCACAAAAAACGGCTCCCGAAACACTTCGGAAGCCGTTAATATTTTATACAATTTTCTCTCTTATGAGGTATTCCGCAAATACCTTTTTACCATTGCAGTAAGCCGTTTTGCACGGATTTTCGTTGAAATACATCGCCTGTACCTGTCTGCCCCTGAAATAAAGCGACGATTCCATAACGCTCCTGAGTGCCTTCAGCACAGTGATCCACGGGAGTCCGCTGTTAACCCTGTCACCTAAGCATACCATAATATATTCCGGAATCGGAGAGACAAGCTCCGCAGAAGCCTTCCTCACCGGAGCAATGACCGGATATCCGCCGCCAGACAAGTCAAACATAAATTCACATATTGGCTGTACAAGAACTGCCGAACTTCTTTCCCTCAGCTCGGAGATACACGGATATCCCTGATTTCTGCCGCTTATTATTGAAAACGCCATCATCTCACCCCGCACATATAAACCCAATTGAAGCAAGATAATCCGGATCCTTGCACTGTTCTGTCGTAAGTCCATAGAAAAGTCTGCTTATCGTTTCACGGCTGTCGTATACTGCCCCAGCCATAAGGTCAGTATCATAAAAGCACACAGACGAAAATGTATTGTTCCAGTATACATAATCAATTCCCTTCATGGCGACCGCCTGATAAAAATTCGAGAAGCTGCAATAATAATCAGCCATGTTGTAAATATGTCCTGTTCCCGAAACATCGCAGTAAACGCTGCCTGTTATCCATGAATCGCTCACATTCACATTACGGAATATTGAAGTTTCCGGAATTGATGAAGCTCCTGCGTCGTGAACCGTTACATCAATAACTATCTGTGTTCTTCTGATCGTTCCGCCGTTGAATAGCGTGTACCCCCTGTTCATCACGGCTGACAGCGCAACAACCGACAGCTCTGACGATACCGTAAGACCGCTTCCGTGGAGAATACAATTTTCACCAGATATTACCGAACCAGTCAGGTGACTGACCTTAAGAACGAGTGCACAGTCGTAGAGCTTTATATCAGCAGTTATTCCGGAATCAGCTGTAAAAAGATTGACAACTGTTCCGCAGAGAACGACGTTTTCAAGCATAAGACCTGAAATTCTTATTGTTCCGGCAGTCATTACCCTGAATGCGTGTACATAATTTGTCGGATCTGAAACAAAAATGTTGCGTATCTTATAATCGTTTCCGTCAAGCGACGACCAGTTTACCGGAATCGGAACAAAATTTTCCGCATACGGAGTACCGTTCAGTTCGATGTCCGCCCCAAGACGGCAATATATCCCCTCACCGCCAAGCTCCTCCATTGAATAAAGATCGTCAGCCGTCATAATTATAAACGGATCTGTCTGTGTTCCTGTACCCTTCATGTCAGTCCTCCCTTATAATAATGTATAGTGAATTTTCCTTGTGCTCTGATGAATCATACTCCTCCTGAGTTACGGCAACAACCTCCGGACGTGAAAGAAATGTCATACACGCCTCCTCCATAACATCAAGGCGCCTGCTGACGGAATCAATATCGAATGCTTCGATCTCGGCTCTTATCTGCGAAAGTCCGTCCGCCGCAGCCTGATTCACCTGACTTATAGTCTGCTCCGCCGTATCGGGAATCACTTCATTTGTACCCATAATCGCCGGTTTCACATTGACAGGCGCCATATCATAGCGTACTATGCATCTTGTGATATTTTCCTCGACAAGAGAGGCTGTAAGCTCCAGCAGAAGCTTTCCGGAATTCTGAGTAAAAAGTCCGGAAACTCTCCATTCAAGGCGAAGCTTGTTTTCCTGCGTTTCAAAAAGCAGCGCAGCAGTAATCACCTCGCCGGATTCCGTTTCGCCCTTTATTGCGAAGGTACATTCCGATAAGTCCCATCCGTTGTAGAAGCGGTCGATGACGATATATATCGTATCGGCATATTTTTCGCCCTGTATGAACAAACTGCCTATCGGGTAAGTGGAAATATTCTTTCCCTGAGCTGTCAATACCATTAATTTCCTCCTTTTCCGAAGAGCTCCGCAGCACCCTTCTGTAAGAGGCTGGAAAAAGGGGTATATTCAACGTTTTTCCGTTGAATGAATAAAAAAAATCCTTTCGTTTCCGAAAGGATAAGATATTACCGACAAAGTCAAACTGCTGATACAATATATAAGCGGACAGCTTTTGAGCCGTCCGCTTACTTTTTATTATAATCCAGAAACCGTGAAGTTTACTGTAACCTTTGTCCATGACGCAAACGCTTCTTCATTTACAAGAACAGAAGAATATCCGGCAGTATCATCAGTAACAGCGCCCTCTTTTGACACAGATCCGGCAGGAACCATAGTTGCCCACTGATTGAAAATATTGGACTTTATATCAGTTCCGTTTTCGGTGAAAGTGTAATTCTTTGCCGCAAGAGAAAGCTCAGTACCGTCAACCTCAATGGAATCAATAGTCATCACTGCCGAAGGACAAGTGGAAGCTCCGCCCTTTATCTTGAGGGACGCATACATGATACCCTCCGGCTTAACGTTGTAGTTATCAGCATTTCCGCCGGCGATTTCACGGAATCCGTCGGAATCAGCAGTAACGCTTACCGTATAGCTTCCGTTGCCTTTGATATCCGCAACAACTGCGTTATAGCAGAGATTTTCATTTACCGTACCGAGATACTGATTATTTCCCAGTTTGTCTCTTATTTCAAGGTAAGCCTGACCAGGCTGAACAGCAACAGCAGTACCGTCCTTTACAGCCGGAGTATCATCAGTACTTTTATTCACATAAGAGGATTCCTTTTCTGATTTTTTCTTATCGCCGCATGAAGTAATCACAGCGCACATCATAAGTGAAGCAGCCAATACAGCTGATATCTTTTTAAAATTCATATCATAAACCTCCAGATCAGTATTATATTATAATACCATATTTCTATGCGCAGATTCAATTCGCTTATTTAACAAAATTAACATATGTTATTTGGACGAATGTACAAATCAGCCCAGTTCAAACATTCCAGTATATAGCTGGAAGTACTTTCCTCTGAGATCAATAAGCTCGTTGTGGTTTCCTCTTTCTATAATTTTTCCCTGCTCCAGAACCATGATCGCATGGGAATTTCTTACAGTAGAAAGGCGGTGCGCAATAACGAAAACCGTTCTGCCCTCCATGAGACTGTCCATACCCTTTTCGATAAGAGCCTCCGTTCTTGTATCAATAGAACTTGTCGCTTCATCGAGAATGAGCACAGGCGGATCAGCAACAGCAGCTCTTGCAATGGAAAGAAGCTGTCTCTGTCCCTGACTGAGATTTCCTCCGTCAGCTGTGAGCATTGTATTATAGCCGTTTTCAAGATGTCTGATAAAGTGATCTGCATTGGCAAGCTTAGCAGCTGCGTATACTTCTTCATCGGTAGCGTCAAGCTTTCCGTAGCGGATATTGTCCATTACAGTTCCGGTAAAAAGGTGCGTATCCTGAAGAACTATCGACTGTGAACGGCGCAGATCTCTCTTTCTGATCTTGTTGATATTTATGCCGTCGTAGCGTATTTTTCCGTCGGGAACATCATAGAATCGGTTCACAAGATTTGTTATGGTAGTTTTTCCGGCACCGGTAGAGCCAACAAAGGCAATCTTCTGTCCTGGCTTTGCGTATAGGCTTATTCCGTTGAGAACTGTTTTTTCCGGTTCATATCCGAATACAACATCATCAAATTCGACCTTTCCGCGAACCTCGGTATAAGTAACAGTTCCGTCAGCCTTGTGCGGATGTCTCCATGCCCATTTTCCTGTACGCTTGTCAGATTCAGTGATAGTTCCGTCGGGAGCGATATCTGCGCTTACAAGAGTAACATATCCATCATCAGCCTCAGGCTCCTCGTCAATGACTCTGAAAATTCTTTCTGCACCGGCAAGAGCAGTAAGAACAGCATTCATCTGCTGTGAGATCTGAGTTATCGGCTGTGAGAACTGTCTCGTAAACTGGAGATATGATACAACAGTTCCAACAGTAAGATTTCCTATGCCCTTTACTACCATGATTCCTCCGGCAATAGCAGTTGCGGCATAGTGAAGATACGAAAGATTATTCATTATCGGCATGAGGATATTTGCAAAGGTATGTGCTCTTGTGGAAACGCTGCAAAGCTGTTCGTTGAGCTTGTCGAATTCCGCAACAGCTTCGTCCTCATGGGTGAATACCTTGACTACCTTCTGACCGTCGATCATTTCCTCGATGTATCCGTTGACATCACCGATAGCCTTCTGCTGAGCGATGAAGCCCTTACCGCTGCGTGAACCGATGAATCCGATAACACGGATGATGATAAAGAACATCACTACTACTATAATAGTAAGCTGCCAGCTGTAGATAAGCATTGCCGTAAATACGCCGACAATAGTGATCGCAGAACTGATAAAGTGCGCCACGCTGTTGCTGAGCATTTCACGGATAACATCCGTATCATTTGTGTAAAGGCTCATAAGCTCGCCGTGAGTATGCTTGTCAAAGTAGCGTATCGGAAGCATTTCCATTTTGCTGAAAAGATCATTTCTTATACGCATAAGAGCCTCAGT
>JAFTYF010000036.1 GCA_017461395.1 Ruminococcus sp. | reverse complement strand
CTTTGTCTCATCATGAAATAGAGTATTGCACAGCCCAGAAGAACCGTTACGATAACAGGTATAAGCGAATAGATCCATGAACGATCTGTAATCTTGATAAGATTTTCCTTGATAGGCTCGTCAGGATGAATTCTGTTGTAGGTAGCACGATAATTCTTTATATCCTCCATAAAGAGAGAAACATTAGGCACCTCATATTTGTATTCCTTGTCATCGCCTCTGAGCTTATAGTTCAATTCACCTGTACCAAGATCAATTTCATATTCTGAAACGTTGTAGTTGTCGAACTCAACCATGATCTCACTGTAATTCTTTTTGTCCGCATTTTTCGAAAGTCTCGAACTTACGAACCAGATACAACCTATAGCGACAAAAATAATCAGGAGGTAGGTAAATATTCCCTTATTCTTTTTTGGTGTCAATTAATCCACTCCATTCTGAACCAGCGGCTGATCAAATCCGCTTTATAGTTATTTCAAGAAGCCGTACCGTACCTTCAGCAGGCTTTACTCTGTCAGCTATTCCTATAGCCTCAGCAAATATCGTACCCTTTTCATCTTCTATAAAATGCAGAGTACTGCGATGCTCAGCCGGTACTTTTTCATTGATAAGTTTTTTTACCGATGAGGTAAAATTTCTTCCGCAGAGCTGAATTTTATCTCCGTAACGTCTGTTACGCAGAATAGCTCTACCTGATATTTTATCATAATCAAGATAATAAAATGTTAAGTTTTTATGAACTTTTTTAATTTTCCGCAAATTATCACAATTGACAATGCGGCAGCTCAGAATACTATCCGGAAAAATGCCGTTTTCGCCTACAATAAGTTCTTTGGATATCTCAGTATTCAGCCTATTGTGGTCGATCACTGTTATTCCAGCTGTTTTTCCGTCAGAAATAAAATAATAACTGCCATGAATATTAAGTTTACCGCCGCTGCAAAGAATTCTGTCGCATTTGGTCAACCTTTCATTGGAATAGGGGAAACCATTTTCACTAAGAAGCTCAGCAATACATCGGCGTCTGATCACCTTATGGTATTTTTCAAGTCCAGTGAAAGAATTTCCACTGCGGCATTTTTTTGTTGCTTCCATGACAGAATCAGTGATAAAGCTGTTTTCATCCCTCAGTGTTTCAGAAGATCTTACTGTAGTCTTTATAACAGAGCTGTTGATCTCTTCAAGCAGGGGAATTACCCTGTGCCTTATCTTGTTTCGGGTATAATCCTCAGTAAGATTTGTACTGTCTGTAACAAATTCCTGATTTTGCGATTTCAGATATTCTTCGATCTCACTGCGGCTTACTTCAAGTATAGGTCTTATTATATTTCCACGGACAGGAGGTATTCCCGTCAATCCTTTAAGACCAGAACCTCTTGTAAGATTGAGGATAATAGTTTCAAGATTATCATTTGCATTGTGAGCTGTTGCGATTTTTTTCCCTTGAGAGCAGGCAGAAAAGAGTTCATATCTGAGCTTGCGTGCAGCTTCTTCGCACGATAACGAATGTTCCCTTGCAAATACATTAACATCAACACGTTCTGCTGAAAAAGGAATATCAAGTTTTTCACAGAGACAGCGGCAGAATTCTTCATCCCTGTCGCTTTCAGCACCTCTCAGCGAGTGATTGACGTGTATAGCTTCAACAGTAATTTGAAGCCGACGACTTAGTTCGTTGAGTACAAGGATCAGACAAACGCTGTCGGCACCGCCGGAAAGCCCACATACAACGGTATCACCGCTGCTGAGCATATTATTTTCTTCAATAAATCTGCAAACTCTGTCCAGCATGATCATACACCCGGAGGAGGAGCATTATACTCCGGATTGGAAAAACGTGTATACTGACCGTCCCAGATGAGGTTTACCGAACCAGTTTCACCGTGACGATTTTTTGCAATAATACATTCAGAGATATTCTGATTCTGACTTTCCTTATTATAATAGGCGTCACGATAAAGAAAAAGAACAATATCAGCATCCTGCTCGATAGAACCAGATTCACGGAGATCTGAGAGCATAGGTCTTTTATCATTTCGTCCTTCAACGGCACGGGAAAGCTGTGATAGAAGTATTACAGGAACATTGAGCTCCTTTGCCATTACTTTTAGCTCTCTTGTAATCTCTGAAATAACAAGAACACGGTTGTCAGAGCGTGAAGTACTTCCCATAAGCTGAAGGTAGTCAATAATAACAAGTCCAAGATTTTTCACTCGCCGCAGCTTAGCTTTCATCTGCTGAACAGTCATACTTGCGGTATCGTCAATATACAGTGGCAAGGTACTTAAATACCCAGCACTCGTAGCAAGCTTTACCCAATCCTCGCCGGAAATACGTCCGTTTCGCAAAGAATTTGAATCAACAAGAGCTTCTGTTGAGAGAATACGGGTAGCGAGCTGTTCCTTTGACATTTCCAGATTGAACGTAACGACCTCTTTTTCTGAATGCCTTGCCACATTTGTAGCGATATTCATGGCAAAAGACGTTTTACCCATACCAGGACGAGCCGCAATAATTATCAGATCAGACTTATTCAGACCTGATGTAATGCTATCAAGAAGTGTGAATCCTGTTCTTGCGCCGACATACTTTTCCTTGTCAGGACCGGAAATCTTTCCTAACCTGTCGTAAGCCTCTGCAATAGCTTCAGAGATCGGAACAAGACCACGGACATCACGTCCCTGACGGATATCGTAAATCTTCTGTTCAGCGGAATCAAGAAGCAGCTGAGCGTCGTGCTCGCCTGACTGTATATTTTCAAGGATAGACCTTGCTGCATATCCAAGACTGCGGATAAAATACTTATCTGCAACAATTTTGCAGTAGCTTTCGATGTTTGAGGTTGAGGGGAGCGTTTCACCGATTTCTGAAAGATAGCGTCTGCCATCTGCGGCAGATTCAAAGATATGCAGTTTTTCCGCCTCATTAAGAACGGTAATAATATCTACAGGCGAACCTGAAGAAAACATTCTTACGATGATAGAGAAAATCGCCTTGTGTTGTTCATTATAGAAATATTCAGCTTTGACCTGTTCTATAACAACAGGCAGAATAGAAGGATCTGATATCACAGCTCCTATAACAGACTGCTCCGCCTCGATGCTGTGGGGCAGCTCACGGGCGGAGAGGATAAAATTATTATCTTCCATAGTTATCAGCTTTCATCGACTTCAATATCAATCTTCTCGGAAATTCCGTTGTAAAGCTTGATTACTGCATTGTATGATCCGAAATTCTTTATATCAGCAGCGAGAACTACCTTCTTTTTGTCAACCTTGACACCAATCTGTTCAGCAATTGCATCAGCAATATTTGCAGCGGTAACAGAACCAAAAAGCTTACCGTTAGAACCAGCTTTTGCTTTAATGTTGATTCTCTTTCCCTTTAATTTAGCTGCAGCCTCATTTGCAGCCTGAATTTCAAGATCAATCTTGTGCTGTGCAGAGGACTGCTGTCCCTGAAGCTTGCTCATATTTGCAGGAGTAGCCTCTACAGCATATCCCTTAGGAAGGAGCATATTGCGTGCATAACCATCAGCAACGTTTTTTACTTCACCTTTTTTTCCAGAGCCTTTGACATCCTGTAAGAAAATAACCTTCATATTTATCAGCCTTTCTGTGTTATGTATTTTATTCATCTTCTAGCCGTGCATCTATAGCACGAATCAGAGACTTTACAGCCTCTTGAACTGTAGAACCCTCGATCTGTGTTGCAGCCATTGTCTGATGACCGCCGCCGCCCAGTTCCTCCATAATTACCTGAACATTCACGGCGCCCAGCGATCTTGCAGAGATATTCAGTGTGCCGCCCGTTTTATAAAGCACGAAGGAAGCGTCAACTCCCGTAATAGAGAGCAGTTCATCTGCTGCCTGAGGAGCAACAAGACGCAGATCGTCAGATTTGAAATCTGCGGCTGCGATAGCGCAATTTCTGTGTATTTTAGCAGTTGAGACGATCTGTGACCTTCTCTTGTATGAGTCAATTGAATTTGAGAAAAGAAGCTTTACTGCAACCGTATCAGCACCAAGCTTTTTAAGGTAAGCCGCAGCCTCAAAAGTACGAACGCCTGTCCGCATGACAAAATTTTTCGTATCAAGCATAATACCCGAAAGCAGGGCATCTGCATAACAGTTTGGAAATCTCTGATCAGTATCAAAACGGAAATACTGTATAATTTCCGTTACCATTTCCGACGCAGATGATGCGTATGGTTCAT
>JAFTYF010000035.1 GCA_017461395.1 Ruminococcus sp. | reverse complement strand
GGCGTTTCGGAAATGATCCGAAACGCCTTCTGCTATAAATCACAACTTTTATTTCATTTTGGTGATATTCTGCTTCTCTGGATTTAAAGCCCAGCAGAAAAATAATACAGATTACCGTCAGCCCATTCTATATTAATAACATCGCCGTCATAGTTTTTATCTGGCAGTGAAATCTGCGCATTTGACTCATAAACAACCGTATCATCTGTTATAAGATAGCCGCAAGCGTCAAGTAAGCCATAGTTAAGATTAAGCATAACCGTGTGTTCATCTATGAATTCCATACCTGTAAACACATACGTCTTCATAAGAGCCGCTGTTTCCTTATCCATTAGTTCATCAGCGTTTTCACTGGTGATAACAGTATCAAGATCATATGTACTGTCTTTCAGCTTTTCAAGAGCATAGTTTCCGAGTATTCTTGCAGAATTCCTGTTTTCCTCGTTGTCCTCACCGGCATCCCAGTGCTCGTACATTTCTACAACCTTCCGAAAATCTTCAGAGCGGATATCTATTTTTTCTTCGGTTTCAATGTTAACAAGACGTGCATATATCAGTATATCGCTTGAACCGTCACTGCCTACAAGAAGATAAAACTGATCATCACTGTCTGCAATTTCATATTTCATCACACATATGCCTGAACCAATATCCTCGCCATTATAAGGAGCAAAGTCAGAAACAGTCAGATCATCGCCTTTTTTTGACAGTTGGATAATGTCGTCTACAGTAATCTTCTTTTCCTGTAATTGTTCAACCAAAGCCCTTTTCATCAGCACAAGATCAAAGACATCAAGTCTTCCGTCTTTGTAAAAATCAGCCGCCTGCCAATCGACAAAACTTGTATCAGTAACATCAATCAGATACTTCTGCAGCAGAACAACATCTGAAACGACAAAGTTCCCATCGTTGTTTACATCTCCGCTTGCCGGCTTATTATCAAGCACATCCACTGTAAATGAATCCTTTGCATTGCCATACATGACATAAATAGTATATGTTCCGGCTTTTGTATTATCAAACATTGAAGTATCAACTTCTATCGGAACATTGCTGTCAAGAAGTTCATGATAATCCTCGTTCATAATGCAGGCTACAAGCTCGCCCATGGTATAACTTCCGTTAAGACGCATACCGGTCAGATCAAGTTCTTCTCCGATCTGATACACCGTCTTATCCGGCAACTTACTTACGCCTATTCCATAGCTTTCAGATGCTCCCTGCTTCGCAAGCGGAACCACCATATAATCGTTATATAAAGCAAATGTATATACATCACCGATCTCGCAATCAAGCGGATCTAATTCGAGAGAAGAAGCGAGTACGCTCAGACCATAATAATACTCTGTATCAGCGTCATCCTTATAACGGATGCTCCAGTGCGATGAACCGTCGTAAGATTTGCTTATCACGGTCATATTCTTTTGCTCCATTATGTCAGCGCAGCTGCCTGA
Source organism: Ruminococcus sp. (assembly GCA_017461395.1). Classification (GTDB taxonomy): domain Bacteria; phylum Bacillota; class Clostridia; order Oscillospirales; family Ruminococcaceae; genus Ruminococcus. Next base: position 12,615 of record JAFTYF010000035.1, on the reverse strand, counting down.
TTTGTTCAAAACTGCACCCTCGTCAATGGTATAGTGATACGCATGAGCATATACTGGATTATCAGCTGCCGGATATACCTTTGTCAGGCTTATTTCACCGTCAGCAACAAAGACATCACCATAATTGATATCAGCCGGAGCGTCCTCCCATATCACCTTGTCAGCAGTATAACTGCCGTCGGATTTCTGGTAAAAATAACGGAACTGCGGAAGTTCTTCGCCGTATGTACCTACATACACGAAGAATTCCTCTGCTTCAAATTTCTCATTAATCACAGTTACGTTCTTTACATCGGCAAACTGTTCCGGATAAGTTTCAAGAATTTCTCCGGAAAATATCACTTCAAGCTCCATACCTACCACTGGCTTGACGTTTTCAAGATGCGAAGCAGATAAAGTAAGCAGTTGTTTTGGATTTTCACTGTTTTTTACAAGAAGTGTATTACCGTTGATCTCTGTGATTTTCACTGTCATTACAGCATTTTTTTCGATATTCTGCTCCGAATCCATAACAACAGAGCTTCTGGTTACACTTTCGGCATTGATAACCATTCCTGTTGAAAGTGTAGGAGCGAGCATACATACGCTCATGAATACCGCACTGAATCTGGATGAAAAGCGTTTCATGATGATACCTCCTTCGTTAACAAAACAAAAATGTGATTTCTTGGAAACCAAGTTCCACCTGTTTTTCCTTTATACATATTAGTCGTTTTTTACAAAAAAACTCTCACTTTTTTGAAAAAAACATTTCATCGAATTAAGGAGTATAATTTCTTACAATCGAAGAAATCACACCGTCAGTTGTATTTACAATAGTATTTCTGTTTCTGAAACCATAAACATCATCTGAAAGCGCCGCAAATTCAGACGCTGTATATGTCTTTGGAGATTCCATAACAGCATTGTCTGTCAATGTGAAATCCTCAGCAAGTGTATAGGAATTCACGCCGATTGTATAATAAGATTTCATATCATTCATTCCGGATTCATAATACACAGAATAATCATTTGTTCTGAATACACGTCCGCCGTTTTCGATTCCGCCGTTGATTATAACTCTGTCGCCGGATATCTCTGCTGTTTCAACCTTTACCGGATTTCCAAGGCAATAAACCGTATCTCCGACATTAAGTGCCGTGATATCCTTAGCGCTAAAATACTCATAGCCGTAAAGAGTTACAGTAAGTGTATATGTACCGTCATAAGCCTGTACAAGGTCATTCATCGTAAATGACGCCGGAACCTTTGCATTGTTGAATTCGCTTACATTCTGCTTTCGTGCCAAAGGTCCGTTCAGTGCGAACACTTCTTTCGCTTCTTCGGCTTCTGTTGTAACTTCTTCTGCAGGAGTTTCGTTTACTGCATCTGTAGTTACAATTTCAGTGAAAATTTCAGTTTCAGCTTCTGTAGTTACAGGTTCGGTTGAAATTTCACTTTCCGCTTCTGTAGTTACAGCTTCGATGGGAATTTCACTTTCAGCTTCTGTAGTTACAGGTTCGGCAGATGTTTCTTTTTCCATCTCATTGGTTGCTGTTTCTGTAGTAACTGCTTCATTTGCCGACGAAGTTTCTGCCTGTGTGGTTTTTTCACCAGCAGAATTCGACAACGATTTGTTTTCTGTCATGCCGCATCCGGCAAGTGACGTAGATAGCATTGCTGTCAGAATAATAGTGAATAAATATTTTTTCACATTGATCACCCCTGTAATTTTTTATTTATTATACCATAATTCACTGAAAAATGCAATATATTTCGTCAATTATACATTTTTTTAATCCCCTGAATCACTGACTCAGGGGATTTTTTACAACTAATCACAAAAACTGACGTACCTGCGTGGAAAGATGATCTTCTTCGCTTATCAGCTTTTTTGAAATATCTTTAGATCTTTCATCAGCAGCTTTATACTGATTCAAATAACGAGAGAGCGATTTTATTCCCATATTGCATCCGTCAGTTATGAAATCTGCAACTGCATCGTCCGACGGAGCAGCTGCAAGCGTTACCTTAGTTTTGAACCATTCCATTCCTTTTGCCATTGCTGCAGGCTCTTTGCCATCATCATGATACTGATCAAGAAGCTTCTGCATATCCTCCTTGATATGCTTATGCTCATCCAGACTATGTTCGAGAATATCCTTGAGTTCCGGATTTTTCACATATTTTACGGAATCACCGATTGACGTGATCCCCATTTTTACTCCGGCGTCGCACTCTCTGAGAAGTCTTACAGTGTCTTTTTCGATCATATTAATCATCCTTTCATATTCTGTTTTATGATTATTATGTCTGCTTTTCTGCAAAATATTCATATTATATTGCAGCACAAATTTGATATAAATAACAATGTTGTGATATTTTTACTTTCAGAAACATGATATTATATCAATAGAATTAATTCAGAAAAGGGCGGCGATATTATGCTGAAAAATAAAGGTTTTTACAGAGGAATCAATTTAGGAGGCTGGCTTTCTCAGTGCGATTACAGCGAGAATAGACTCAACAATTTCATTACAGAATCAGATTTTGAAAAAATCGCTTCGTGGGGACTGGATCATATCAGAATCCCTGTTGACTACAACGTTCTTGAAGACGAAAACGGCGGTTATTCCGGAACAGGTTTTTCAAGAATCAACTGGGCACTTGAAATGTGCCTCAAACACGGACTGAACATGGTCATTGATCTTCACAAAACAGCTGGATTTTCCTTTGATTACTATGGCGAAAGTGAATCTGGATTCTTTGACAGTGAAAATCTTCAGGAGCGCTTCTATCGTTTGTGGGAAGAAATTACCCGCCGCTATGGAAAATATCATGAAAATGTTGTATTTGAACTTCTCAACGAAGTTATTGATAAAAGCTACATAGACGCATGGAACAGAATCTCCAACGAATGTATAAAAAGAATCAGAGCTATTTCCGGTGACATCATGATTCTTGTCGGAAGCTATCACAATAACAGCGCTCCGGCTGTACCAGATCTTGCACCTCCTTACGATGACAAGATAATTTACAATTTCCATTGCTACGAACCTCTGAAATTTACTCATCAGGGAGCATACTGGACAAATGATATCAAGCCTGATGAGCGATTTTCTTTTGAAGATAGCGGAATTACAGAGGAATTTTTTGAAGAATTGCTTGCTCCGGCTATCGATGCGGCTAAAAAGAATAATACTACTCTTTATTGCGGTGAATATGGCGTGATAGATGTAGTTTCTCCGGAAGATACTATAAAATGGTTCAAAATGATAAACAACGTTTTCGAAAAGCACGGAATTGCAAGATGCGCATGGAGCTACAAAGAAATGGATTTCGGTATTTCAGATACACGTTTTGACGCTGCAAGAAATGAGCTTATAAAATATCTCTGATAAAGATCAATCCCCTGAATTTTTACATTCAGGGGATGTTTTTTACTTATTTTTTTCTTCAAGAGCAGTTATGAGGTCGATTCTTCTCTGGTGACGTCCGCCCTCAAAGCCAGTAGATACAAATATCTCTGCAAGCTCACAGGCAAGTCCGGATCCAAGAGTTCTCGCACCAAGACACATTACGTTTGCATCGTTATGCAGACGTGTGAAACGTGCAGAGAATGAATCGGAACAAAGTGCTGCTCTGATTCCGTTGATTTTATTTGCAGCCATCGACATACCGATCCCAGTACCGCAGACAAGAATTCCCTTATCACACTTTCCGGAAGTCACACATCCACAGACTGCTTCTGCAATAACAGGATAGTCGCAAGGCTCTCCGTCTGTTCCGAGATCCTCAAACTCATATCCCTTTTCAGACAGTGCATCAATGATTGCTTTTTTCATTTCAACTCCAGCATGATCACAACCAATTGCTATCATTTTAATTCCTCCGATTTATTTTTTTCTTCTAAGTCCTTTTCAGCCTTGACCTTTTGCAGATAAGATACTTCAAGCTGCTCCGGATCAACAAGCTTTCTTGAAGCTCCAGCAAGACATACTCCTGCAGCATTCTGTAATCTTCCCTGCGGCGGAGCAATCATCAGCATAGGCGAACGGTAATCGGTAAAGAAATCTGCCGCAGCATCGCCGCAAAGCATAGTTTCTTCGCATCTCAGGGCAAGGATCTCTGCAAGTGCATCACGGGAAATTATTTCCTCTGCGCTTGTCTGCTCTATACAATAGCCGTCACTCTTGTATGTACAGCAGTATACAAGATCTCCTCTTGCCTTCATTATTGCACAAATATTTCCCTTGTAGGAGATGTTATTGCACGCAAGACCTTCAAGAGTGGATACTCCGCAGCATTTTATACCAAGACCAAAGCACATTGCTTTGACAGCAGCTACGCCGATTCGCAGACCAGTGTACGATCCAGGACCGGCTGCAACTGCGACAGCTCCGATATCTTCCGTATTTTTGCCGGACTGGGCGATTATTTCCTTCACCATGGGCATTATTACCTGTGAATGAGTCTTTTGAGTATATATAGTACTCTGAGCAAGAAGTATTTCTGTTTCTGTGTCAAAAAGTGCAGCAGAAGCTGTTTTTCCGGAGGTATCAATTCCAAGAATCAGCAAATCGCCCACCATCCTCTATAATTATTTCACGTTCATTTTCACTGAGCGCATTTATAGTGATATATATTGCGTTTTCAGGAAGAAACTCGCTGATATTCTCTGACCACTCGATTACCGCAACGTTTTCCTCAAAGGGATAGTCATAGAATCCAGTCGATTCAAGCCCCTCCTCAGTGTTAATACGGTACATATCAAAATGGTAGAGCGTGATTCGATCTCCTCGATAATCGTTGACAAGTGCAAAAGTCGGTGATGATACGACATCATTCATGCCCAGACCTATTACAAGACCTCGTGTAAACGTGGTTTTTCCTGCGCCGAGACCACCTTTGAAAGCTATCATATCTCCGGCGCCTATCAGTGAGCCGAGCTTTTCAGCTGCCCTGATAGTTTCCTCCGGAGAATGTGTTATTATTTTTATCATATCAGAAAAGTCCTGAAATATTTCCTTCGTTGTCGCAGTCGATATTCAATGCTGCAGGAGCCTTAGGAAGTCCCGGCATTGTGAGAATATCGCCTGTATAGATTACAACAAAACCAGCACCCGATGACAGCTTTGCATCACGGATTGTAATCTTGAAGTTCTTTGGCTTTCCAAGAAGTGCCGGATTATCAGAAAGTGAATATTGTGTTTTTGCGATACAGATAGGAATATTGCGGAAGCCGATTCCTTCAATTTCCTTTATAGCCTTTTCTGCCTGTGCTGTGAATACTACACCGTCAGCACGGTAGATTTCCTTTGCAACAGTCTCGATCTTCTCCTTGATAGAAAGCTCTGTATCGTAAAGAGGCTTGAATCCTGAACCGTTCTCAGAACAGAACTTGATTGTCTCGCATACCTTTTCAGCAAGATCAATTCCGCCTTCGCCGCCCTTGGCAAATACTTCGCACATGGATACTTCTACGCCCATTTCAGAGCAGAAATTCTTTACGAATTCTACTTCTTCATCTGTATCTGTATGGAATCTGTTGATAGCAACGATTACCGGAACGTGATACTTATGCATATTTTCGATGTGAACCTTGAGGTTTACGATTCCCTTTTCAAGTGCCCACATATTTTCCTTAGCAAGATCGTTTTTCAGAACGCCGCCATTATATTTAAGTGCCTTGATAGTTGCAACAAGAACTACGCACGCAGGTGAAAGTCCGCCGAAACGGCACTTGATATCAAAAAACTTTTCAGCGCCAAGATCAGAACCAAAGCCAGCTTCTGTAATACAGTAATCGCCTAATTTAAGAGCAAGCTTTGTAGCCCTGATAGAGTTGCATCCGTGTGCGATATTAGCAAAAGGTCCGCCGTGGATAAGCGCCGGATTATTTTCAAGAGTCTGAACAAGGTTTGGCTTAAGTGCATCCTTAAGAAGTGATGTCATAGCTCCGCAAGCACCGATCTGACGTGCAAAAATCGGCTCTCCGCTGTAATTGTATCCAACAAGAATATTTTCAAGTCTCTTCTTGAGATCAGAAATATCAGTAGCAAGACAGAGAATTGCCATAATTTCAGAAGCAACAGTAATATTGAAGCCGTCCTCACGGGGAACGCCGTTTGTTTTTCCGCCAAGGCCAACAACGATATTTCTAAGAGCACGGTCGTTCATGTCAAGACATCTCTTGAACATGATTCTTCTCTGGTCGATTCCAAGCTCATTTCCCTGCTGGATATGATTGTCTATCATAGCGCAGAGAAGATTATTTGCAGCAGTAATTGCGTGCATATCACCTGTAAAGTGAAGGTTGATATCCTCCATAGGAACAACCTGAGCATATCCGCCTCCAGCAGCTCCGCCCTTCATTCCAAAAACAGGACCAAGTGAGGGCTCTCTGAGAGCAAGAACAGCATTTTTACCGATTTTTCCCATTGCTTCAGCAAGACCAACGCTGACTGTTGTTTTTCCTTCTCCGGCAGGTGTAGGATTGATTGCAGTTACAAGAATAAGCTTTCCGTCTTTTTTGCAGGCAAGCTTTGAAAAAAGACCTTCTGTGAGCTTTGCCTTATAGTGACCAAAAGGCTCAATGTCATTTTCATCAATGCCAAGATCAGCTGCAATTTCAGTTATTTTTTTCATTTTGGCATTCTGAGCAATTTCGATATCAGATAACATATTCATTTCCTCCATTCACTGTCTATCCGGATTTTATGGAAAAACGTAATCCGGAAAGTAATAAATATATTATACCACTATCTTCCGGAAAAAGCAAGCAGAATTTATCAAAACGGCTGAAAAACCTCATTTTCGTGCAATAGCACTGCATTACATGGAAAATTCAGTAAAAATATTGGGATTATCAGCCTTTTTCCATTATTTCGTCAGCAATGCTTCTGAAAACTGGTGCGGCTGTATCATTGCCAAAGCCTCCGTCCTCAACAAGCACTGTCAGGACATATTTTGGCTTATATGCCGGAAAAAAACCGGTTATCCAGCCATGACAATATTCATTCCCGTTTTCATCATAGCGTCCAGTCTGAGCTGTGGATGTCTTTGCACCGGCAGTTGTATTCATAGTTTTTGCATTTGACTGCTCGTTATTGCTGACAGCAGAAATCATCATTAGTTTTAGTTTCTGAGCAGTTTCTTTTTTTATTACCTGCGATATCTGACATGGTTTTTCGTTTTCAACGGTTATCCCGTCAAGTGTAATTCCCTTTACAAGACGCAATACAGGCATTTTTCCATCATTTGCTATTGTACACGACAACTGTGTTATCTGCAGGGGCGTAGCTGTGAGTTTTCCTTGTCCGAAAGAAAAGTTCGCAAGCTCTGCCGGAACTTCAAGTTCATCCACAGTCGGGAGAACTCCTGCTGCCCCTTCTATTCCATAGCAGAGGTGATTCTCTTTTCCGAAGCCGAGACTGCTGGCAAGATTCCGGAAATCAACAAGGTCAAAGCTCCGGCTGAGATTAATAAAATATGTGTTGCAGGAATCCGTTACAGCATCCATCATATCCTGCACACCATGACCGTCGTATTTATGACAGTTGAAATGCTGTCCTTCTATTTCTGTTTCGCCTGTACAGTCATAGATAAATCCGCTGTTCTTCTCATTTATTCCCTCACAGGCTGTCACAAGCTTGAATATTGAACCCACACCATAAGAATACAGCACACGATTGATAAGCGGACTTCTTTCATCTGTGAGGGCATCATCGAGTGAATCCGGAGAATACTCCGGAAAACTAACAGCTGCAAGTATATCACCTGTTTCTGCGTCTGCACACACTATTGCGCCCTTTTCTACGGATGAGCCATATTTCTCACATATTTCCTGAATACGACTGTCAATCGTCGTTACTATTCCGCTCGAATGAGCATTACTGCACTGTACTGTTTTTCCGTCGCCGATGATTACTTCTCCGGAACCATCAGCGTAGTACGTCACCTTATTTTCACCAAAATTTCCTCTCAGAATCTTATCATAGGCATACTCAAGACCTGAAACTCCAATTCCATCCGATGTATAGCCGATCAAATGCTGAGCAAGCTGATTTTCAGGATATCTTTCTGCACTTTCAAAAACCGTAACACCTGCTGATTCAGGTGTATCTTCGGTACATTCAAATACAAACGGCTCTCCGACGTTGTATTTTTCACTGAATTCCTGTTTATCGAAAGCATATTCCATTAATTCTTTTTTATCTGCGGCTGATGGAATAACAGCTGCATACCAGCGTCGCTCTGTATTTACAAGAGGCTGCATATTTCTGTCATAAATAGTTCCCTGAGCGCTGTGAGCAGTTATCTCCACAACGGAACGCTGAAATGCCGCTGGGATATCTTCCTGCTGCGTTCCGATATGATAATATTTCACCACAACTGTCAGAAACATAAGTAAAAACATCGCCGCAAGAATAATTATTCCTGACTCTGCACGCTTTTGCACCATAATATCACCTATTCTGCACAATAAATCAAGGCAGTACCGCCGATAGCAGTACTGCCCTGATATTATCTGCAAAAATCGTGAAATTATTCCAGAACAATTGTAAATGGTCCGTCGTTAAGAAGTTCGACCTTCATATCCGCTCCGAACACACCTGTTTCGGTATGCTGCCCATTGCTGCGGCAGTATTCTACAAAATACTGATACAGACGGTCAGCCTCAGCAGGAGCAGCCGCCTGAATGAAATTCGGACGATTCCCCTTGCGGCAGTCAGCATAAAGCGTGAACTGTGGAACAACCAACAAATCTCCACCAACATCCTTAAGAGAAAGATTTATCTTATCGTTCTCATCAGCAAAAATACGAAGATTCATGATCTTATCAGCTAATCTGCGGCAATCATCCTCTGTATCTTCCTTACCGACTCCGAAAAGGAGCAGGTATCCTGTTCCGATGCTTCCGGTAAGCTCCCCGTCAACTCTGACAGACGCTGATGTTACTCTTTGAAGAACTATTTTCATTCTGTACCTACTTTCTTACAATGTCAAATCCCAAAGGTCTGAGTTCAATTTTTTCCTTACCAATTGATTCGATTATACTGTACATGGACTTCGGCAGACTTATAACTGCTTCCTTATCAGAATTATTGAAGAAACAGATAAAATTATTAAGTCCGTTAGTGCGTGTTGTCACCTCTACTCCGTAAGGAAGTCCTTTAAGACGTGGGATACCAGTCTGTCGCATGATATTTCCGACAAGACTTTCATAAAAATCAGCATTGCCGACCGTTCCTACATAATAAGCAACACCACTGCAATATCTGTTCATGGTCACCGCAGGACTGCACTTATAATAGCTATCATTATATTCAGCATACGCTTTTGCTGTTGTCAGGCGGAGAACATCGCACCACTGACTGCAGGCAAACTGATTTCCTGCAAAATCAACTATTGTCTGCTCTTTATTTCCGATTGGATCATATTCTGTCACCTCAGCACCGATAAGATCCTTATAAACTGTAGGAAGCGAATCTGCAATACAATTATTATTTGCATCCTTTACCCCGCTTCTGCTGGTCAGTACGAGAGTTCCGCCGTTTATAACATAACGGTAAATATTTTCAGCAGAAGTCTTTTTATAAATATACATCGCCGGCGCTATAACAGCTTTATATACCGAAAGATCGGAATCGGGAGATACAATATCAATGTTTGCTCCGTATCCTGCAAATGCAGCATGGAATTTTTTCAGCTGATCAATGTAATTAAAACCATCTGTCTGCGGCTGTATCCTTAATGCCCATTCATTATTGTAATCATAAAGTATCGCAACATCTGAAACAAGCTCTGTTGTATCTAGAACGCTTATCTTTGATACAGTTTTGCAGAACTCCGAAAATTCATAAAAACGGCGTCCAGGAACTCCACTGTGATCTATCAGCCCTCTGCGGAACATATCCGGTCCGGAAACAGCACTTCTCCAACGATAGAAAAGTATATTGTCCGCACCATGAGCAATCGCCTGAAAAGCATATCCGGCAAGCTGTCCCGGTTTTGCCGCCGGAGACATCGGCAGTGTCTCTCCCTCAGGATCACTGTGCTGCTCCATGATCCAGAATCCACGGCCATTTATTCCTCTCATAAAATCAAGGAAAAATGCAGATGAATCATTAACATCGTTATTTTTCTTAACCGGATAATTGCTGCACGAAACAAAATCAAGCTCTCCGAAAAGACTATACAAGTCTGGATTATATTCTGAAATACAAGCATTTGCAGTAACTTTCGCTTTAGTAGCTTCACGCTTGACCGTGAGCATTATCTCCTTGACGTACTTGAATATACTGTCGGAACAGAATCGTGAATATTCGAGACAAAGCGCAGGATTCTGCCCTGATTCAGGCCATCCGGAAGGCGGCTGTATCTGAGATATATCACTGTACTGACCAATGCAGGCATATGTTCCGAGTGCATTGTTTATATTTTCAAGAGTATCATATTTATCAATAAGCCATGTTCTGAACTGCACCTTGCAGGCATCACAGCTGCATGGCTGTACGGCTGTCCTGTTTATTATCTGCCAACCTGCTACATTTATATCAGAGCCGTATCTGCGCACCATGCGTTCTGTCAGCTTCTTGGCATAATCCACAAACACCGGAGAATTTATACATACCTGATCTCTGAGACCAGTCTGTATTCTTTTTCCGTCACGATCAGTACGGATAATTTCTGGATGAGAATGATACAACCACAACGGTGGACAGTTTGTCGGAATTCCGATTACAACCTCGATGTTATGTCTTTTGAACATCCGCATAATATCATCAAAGCTGCGGAAATCAAATTCGCCTTCCTTCGGCTCAATTTCCGACCATGCCATATCCCCTATTCTTACTGTTTTTATGCCTGTCTGAGCCATCATTTCGATATCTTTTTCCCAGAACTGGCTTCCCCACTGTTCAGGGTAGTAATCAACGCCTATTCTCATATCTTCGCCTCCTTTTTATGTTGTATATACAATTATACCGCAATTATCCATAAACCAGCCCGAATACTCCTCAGTTGTCATATCATGGAAATACATTTCAATTACGCGGCACACTCCGCCGTGACTGACTATAAGCACGTTCTTTCCGTCATACTTACAGATGATTTCATCAAGTGCTGAAAATACACGATGAGACAATTGAAGCAATGATTCCCCTGTCTGCCCCATTCTTACGCCGTAATTTATCTTGTTTTCCGCAAACCCCTCCGTAAAACAGGATTTTCCTTCAAACCCTCCGTAATTCCATTCACGGAGTCTTTCATCCGTCACAACGGGAATTCCCGTCTTTTCCGAAACTATTGAAGCAGTTCTGAATGATCTTTTCATGGGCGATGAAATAATGATATCTATACAGTTCATTTCGCTGATTTTATCAGCAAGCTCTCCTGCCTGCTGCAACCCTTTTTCATTCAGTTCAATATCTGTTGTTCCGAGTATGAGTTCAGCCTTATTAAAATCGGTCTGTCCATGCCTTGTTGAATATATTTTCAAGTCTATCACATCCGTTACTGTAAATTTGCCGCTTTCTCAATTTCAGCCCTTGCATTGTCTATCATAAGCTGACTGGGATTCTCTCCGCTCATGATACGAGCAATTTCAGATATCCTTCCGTCAAGATCAAGCTGTGTAACATTCGTTTCGGTACGATCACCTATAATTTTCTTCTCTATCATGAGATGATTATCTGCCATAACTGCTATCTGCGAAAGATGAGTTACGCATATAACCTGACGTACCCTACCTATTTCACGAAGCTTTATGCCGATCTTCTGAGCAGCTTTTCCGCTTACGCCAGTGTCGATCTCATCGAAAATCATAGTAGGAACACTATCCTTATCAGCAATAACACTTTTCAGTGCAAGCATGATTCTCGAAAGCTCACCGCCGGACGCTATTTTTGAAATAGGCTTCGGCTCCTCGCCCTTATTGGCTGAGATAAGAAATTCCACGCTGTCCATGCCGTTGGCAGTAAGCTTTCCTTTTTCGTGGCGCACTTTGATAATTACTCCTGCCATATTCAGAAATTCCAGTTCAGAAGTAACTCGTTCTGCAAATTTTTCCGCTGTCTTTTCTCGGTAATCATAAAGCACTCTTGCCTGTTCGGTGACAATTCGCAGCAATTCCTCCTTGCGGCTGCTGAGCTTTTCAATCTCCCCGAGTGAACTGTCAAGCTGCATGATCTCATTGCAGGCATCATCGTAAAGCTTTCTAAGACCAGCACAATCCTGAGCATATTTCCTTTTAAGCTTGTTTATATTTCCAAGACGCTCTCCAAGATATTCAAGACGCTGGCTGTCAAGCTCAATCTTTTCAGAAAGGGCTTCAAGCTCAGAGGCGATATCAGAAAGCTCTATTTCCGCAGCCGAAAGCCTTTCGTATAATTCGTTCAGAACTGGTATCCCGTCAGTGAATCCGGCAATATCATGCTCAGCCGAATTTATGATCTCATTTGCACCATCGTTTCCTGTAATTGCCTGTACTGCACTTTTCAGTGCAATTATAGTCTTTTCGGAATTTTTTGCTGTTTCGTATTCCTGTTCCAAAAGCTCATCTTCGTTTTTTTCAAGCTCCAGTTCGCCGATATCTCTGATTATCTCATCAAGATATCTGCTGCGCTCAATACG